>JAHJMN010000030.1 GCA_018821305.1 Myxococcota bacterium | reverse complement strand
CTGAATTGAAAGCGGTCTTAATGCCACAAAAACACTTACCTTCAAAGTAACCACCCCTGCCCCTGATTTCCTGATTTCCTGTTTTCCTGTCTCCCTGAAATTAATAAATTTACAATCGTATTACTTAGGAAGCGGTCTAGTGTTTACAATACTGTTCGATCAAAGTTCTGCGATCATCACAAATATTTGCATCAGTACAGATATTAGATTCACATTGTTTGCTTGATGTCCTCAAGCATATCATTTAAAAAACGAGACACATTGGTCGTGAGAATAGATGAGTTGATTGTGTTTGAAACGGACTTTCAGGTCAGAAAGGCAAAAAAAAACGCGACACATTGGTCGCGTGGAAGTGGAGCTGAGGGGGATCGAACCCCTGACCTCATGACTGCCAGTCATGCGCTCTCCCAACTGAGCTACAACCCCGAAGTCGAAAAATATATACATTCAGGAAAAAAACCTGTCAAGAGAAAATGAGACAAAATCACAGTTGACGATAATTATCTCCTTATATATTATCAGTCCAGATTTAACCGAACTTTATTGAGGTATAAAATGTTCAAAAGCAAATATGGCTTGATTTCCGCACTACTGATAATCGCAACCACCGCAGGGATCTATTTCTGGGTGAATTCAAGAGTGAACAGCAAGGTTCAGTGTCTTGCTTCGGAGCAGCTCGCTAAAAATGATGCTTTAATGCGTCATATTGAGGATTCTAACAGAAATTCTACCCTTGCACTTGGGGGTCAGTTAGCAAATATTGTTACTCCCAAAGTCAATGGTTTTTACAAAGATCTTAACAACCTTGATTCCATAATGGAAAAACAGATGGTTGAGTTTGAAAGCCGAGGTGAATTCCCGGTTTTTGTTACAGTCACTGGAAAACCCCATGGTAGTCAAAATCATGAAACTGTGTTCTGGATGTCTGTAAACGGCACAAACGTTAGCAGAGATAACGCGAATCAGTGGTTTGATGTTGCGGAAATAAAAAGCCTTATAACTAAGGTAAAGATGAAGACCCCTGTTGAGGTTAAGAAAACTATTGAGGCACCTGCTGCAGAAACAAAACCGGAAAAGAAAGCGCCTGCGAAAAATAAAAAGGCTGATAAGAAGGCTGCGAAAGATGATAAGAAAGACGACAAAACTGTTCCTGCTTCCAATATTGTTGTCCCTCTTGTATTTCCTGGTGAATCAGAAGGTCGTTATGTTGCAAAACCTTACGAAGATCCATCACTTTCCTCTATTCCCGGTGTTAAATTTGTCCTCAGGATGCACATTGTTAATGTGGTATCCAAATCAAAAGATGGAACTCTGATTCCTGTACCCGGGGGGTCAATCATTGCTGGTTTCCGTGGTGGTAAAATTTCAAAAGAAGAGGCTGCAAGGCTTCTTCTTCGTATTGCCAGATCAAAGGATATCAGGGCATTACCTTATAGAATAGATGCCAATCGTGAAGAAATTTTTAAAGCGCTTACCAAAGCCCGCGCCCATAACAGTTTTCAGGTTCAGGGCCAGATGGCACATATTTTAGCCCTCGTTGATGCTCGCGGGAATGTGATTACCCGTGACCGCGACGATAGTAAAATTCGTGGTTTCAATTATTTGAAAAATTATAAATCCGCCATGGATATAATTTCCCGGGTTGTTAAATCCGGTATCAGTGAATATGACATTCTTGAGCATGAGGTGATCAATCGTTTTCAGCAGAAATCAAGGCCTTCCAACCTTTATAATGCTGCGATAATCCCGGTTATTTCGACTCTTGATGGAAAAGTTGATGCTGTATTTCTCACGGCGTGGCCTTTTGATGTCCGTCAATCTCAAGCCAGTAGTGTAAGCCAGGTTAAGACGGCATTCTTTTATGACCGGAACATATTTTTCCCAACCTTCAAAGGTACAGCGGAGCTAAAAGATCTTGAAGAAACACTGAACGGTCGTTTTGCAGATGTCAGGGTAAGTCCTGCGGTTTCAAATCCTAAAGCTCGTATCAAGGGAGAACGATTCAAGTTTGCCAAAGAGGAATTCCTCGGGGCACTGTTCCAGTATCCTGATGGACTGAAAAGCGGAAAGAAATATGGTTATATTGTTCTTGTCAGCATTTCAAAGCTTGAAAAACCTTTTAGAGGCATCGGTGGAGCAATAATTGGAATTGGTATTTTTGCACTACTCCTTTTATTTATTCTTGAATTTCTGGTATTTGGTTACTTCTATAAAGCCATTGATGCTGTTGACGAAGGACTTCAGGAAATTTCTGCTGGAGATACCGACTATGTGTTTGGACGTATAAGCCCGGAAACCGAAGGTCTCAGCAACTCACTTAATGAAATGCTCGATGTTCTTTTTGGCAGGGAAACTCTGGATGAGAATGGTGAAGCTACAGAAAAACGTGGTATGCAACTTGTAAAAATGGGTAATCTTCCTGAGACTCCATATCTTGGCGATGATTCCAGAGTAAAAGATTATGTTTCAATGCAGGAAACTCAGTACATGGACCAACTCTATGCTAAATTCCAGGCTGCATGGAAAAAGCTAGGAGAGGAAGATGATGTTCCTTCTAAAGATCTCTTCGACCAGAGAGTTCGTCTATACGAGAGAATGGTTCTTAAGAATATGCAATGTGATCGTGTTCTTTTTGAAGTAACAGTCTCCGATGACTCAATAAATCTTGAGCCCCTTCCAATTTCCTGATGAACCAAATTTCCGGACTTACCAATTTTATTAAAGAGCCATCCAAATGGATTAGCGGTGGTGAACGTATTGGACTGTTATCTCACCAGGCAGCAATTGATGAACGATTTCATAATATTCTGGACGTTTTAAAATCAGGTGGCATTAATCCTGTTGCATTGTTTGGGCCGGAACACGGTTTTTCAACGGGTGCTCAGGATATGATTTCCGTTTCTGACGAGTCAGGAAACGAGGCAACTCCGGTTTTCAGTTTGTATGGAAACACAATTGAAAGTCTTGAACCGACGGATACTGCTTTAGACCTCGTTGATTTGGTGATATGCGACCTTAGAGACGTGGGAAGCCGCTATTATACATATATATGGACGGCACTTATTGCAGCGACTAAAGTACTCCGACTTAAAAAGCGTTTTATTGTTCTGGATTATCCAGCGGTTTTAGATGGTATTACCCTGGAAGGAACGCCCCAAAAAACCGGGTTTGAGAGTTTTGTGGGATTTAAACCTGTCCCGGTTCGACATGGTATGACCCTGGGCGAAATCCTGAATATGTTTCTTCCTGAGGATTTGAAATCAGGATTTACGGTGGTTCCCTGTACCGGCTGGAAGCGGACCATGTTGCTTTCTCAAACCTCATTTCCTTTTAACTGGCCAAGTCCAAACATGCCGTCATTTAACACGGCGCTGGTTTATCCCGGGATGTGCCTGATTGAGGCTACTACTTTGAGTGAGGGCAGGGGAACCACGCGGCCATTTGAAGTAATTGGCGCAGAATGTTTGGATGCGACAGCGATAATCAAAGAACTACATTTTCTTGAAGGAGTAACCCTGCGTGAGGTAGGCTTCACTCCTGCATTTCATAAATATTCTGGCCGCTTTTGCAATGGAATCATGCTTCATGTAACAGACCCAGTTCGTTTTAAGCCGTTCCACACCGGGCTGGCGATAATTGCTGCAATCAAGAAAGTTAATCCGGAGATATTTGAGTGGCGACGAAAACCCTACGAATTTGTAATGGATATTCCTGCTATAGATTTACTTACAGGATCTGATGAATTTCGAAAAGCCGTGGATTCTAATATACATCCAGTTGATGCATGGGGTATGTTAACGGATATTCCAGATGACTTTATTGAAAAAAGAAAAGAATTTCTAATTTATTAATAGTTACTGTCCTGAAATACGGGTTTTCAAATTTTTCGTCGATTTTTTGCTCAGGACTCTCACTGTTTTCTGCGAAAACAGTGAGAGTCTTTGACGATTTCCTTCGGAAATACGTTTTAGACAGTAACCGCAAGGTGTTGAATTTATTACTAGTGGCCTGTTAGAAATTTTAATAAATTTCTTCGCGAAGCGAATTACAGGACACGATCTAAGTTACTGTAATGTAATTCGCGAATGGAATTTCAGGACAGTAACTAGGTTTGCTATTCTTTCCAGATGGGCAGTTCGAAGACCAGCATGTGACCTTCATTTCTCATCGTTCCACCAAGGCTCTGAATGGCATTGGATGCCCAGACATGCCTTCTCTGCATTTCGATGACATCTTCGGATTTGAAAGTAAGAATGACGGTGTTGTCGTGACGATCAATGTTAAGAAATATATTTTCAGAAGATGCACTATAGCTGGAAAGAATGGAAACAAGGGCTAATTTTAATAGAAAAGATTGAGAATTAAGTAGAAATGGTGCCTCGGAAGGAATGTAATTAAGGTCAAATTCAATACCGATCATTTCCTGAAGCTCAGAGAGACATTCCATGAGGTCAGTTCTTCCGGAAATATTTGAATTATCCGTCGGAGAAAAGGTTTCGCCAAAGAGTACACTTACAGCAAGTATTTTCTGAGTTTGCCTGCGGATCATCTCCAGAAAGCGCATATCAGGGGCACTGGAATCTTCAAACTGGAGAAGTTCGATACTGGAGGAAATTACACTGACTGCACCGCGAATATCATGAATCAGTGAACGAATATCTTTTTTAAGCAGAGCATCATCAATGGATTCCATTTTTGCGGTTTCCTGACATTTGAGCACCGACTTTAATGGCACTCAGAAAAGAGGATGTATCAACTGTACCCAGTCCGGCAATATCAAACGCCGTACCGTGATCCGGACTTGTTCGGACCCATGGCAATCCCAGAGTTATATTAACTGTCGTGTGAAAATCAATGGTTTTTACTGTCGCAAGACCCTGATCGTGATACATTGCGACAATTACATCATAATCTCCGTTCATTGCTTTCCAGAAAATTGTATCTGCACTCAATGGACCATCAATCAGTACGTCAGCAGCATACCTGTTTCGGAGAAGCTTTATGGCGGGGGTGATGAAATATTCTTCCTCATCGCCGAAGAGACCACCTTCGCCACAATGGGGATTGAATCCGCAAACCGCAATTTTGGGTGATGTAATACCATAATCAATTCTGCAAGTTTGAATTGCAGCTTCTATGGTTGACTTAACGCGTGATTCGGTAATCAGGGAGGGAAGCCTGCTGATAGGCTCATGAATTGTGACAAGAATAACCCGAAGAGCATCCCCGGCAAGCATCATATGATAGTTTTCAGTTCCCGTTCTGGCCGCCAGATATTCGGTGTGGCCGGGAAACTCAAATCCATCCTTTTGCATCGCTTCTTTATTTATGGGGCAGGTCACCATGTAATCATGCAACCCGGAATTCATAGCGTTTACAGCTGATTCAAGACAACTGAAAGCAGCAAGTCCCGGTGCATCAAATGGAGCGCAATCTGTTTTGGGTTCAATTATGTTTAAATCGAAGCTCAAACCAAGTAGCTTGGATCTGCTTTCAAAAACACTTTTAAACCCATAAATCACAGCCTCAGCTGGTAGTGAGTTTTTTGAGTGTGTGAGAAGAATAAGATCTGGCCCCACTCCGCGAGGGTCACCCATGGTGATGCAGAAAGGCATATTACTCCGGATTCAGAAGAGAATTCTATTCTTCAGATCTCTTCATTCTGCGTTTACGCCGTCTTGCAGCTTCTCTGAGCTTTCTTTTTTTGCGCTGTGAAGGCTTTTCATGGTGTCTTCTGCGTTTCATTTCGCGAAGAATTCCTTCACTGGCTGTTAAGCGGCGAAGCCGTCTGATTGCTCTATCGAGTCCTCTATCGTCTACTTTAACCTCAAGAGGTTTTCCTAATACTGGTTCAGGTCCTTTTTCCATCAAAGCCAAATTCCTCCGGAAATATAAAAAACTTGATAATAACTAAAATCGGATCTTCAAGTAAAAATCCATGAGCAGCTGATATAGAACGGTCAGGCCTTTTTGTCAACGACTTTTATAAGTTATTTTATGTCCTGTGACTTGATAGCGCGGGAATTGATTCATGCACCCTTCTGGTAACTCCGTAACCGGCTGAAAGAAGGAGTCGTTTGGGAATTTGTATTCAGAAAACTGAACTATTTTCTATTGAAGAAATTCATGAAAATCCTATTGTATACAGCGGAACACTGGAGAAATTTATGTCGTCAGTCTATAATTACGAACTTTATCAACGAAAAGTCCCTGATATGCCTGAGAATTTGCCAACAGCCCCTGAAAATACTGGAGTTGTTATAAAGAACGAAGAAAAATCATGGATCTTTTCAATCCCTGTGGGGCATCCCGAAGCAATTGTCAATGAAATCCTTGAATGGATTGAAGAAACTATAATTCCATTTAATCCCGGAGGTGAGATTTATGATCCTCAGGCAGGTCACAACTGGATGATTGGCCAAGACAAAATAGTGCTTACGGAAGCAATTATCAGGCATAATAAATGGATTATGGAAAATATCGGGACTGGAGATTATATTCCTCCGGACACAGATGAGCCTGGAATGCCCGTTCGAACTAAGATGATAATCTGGTTTGCAATTATTCTTGTAGGGTTGTATTTTCTCCTAAATTTCGCTCTGGACATGCATTTAAAATAGTTCGTGTCCAAGAAAAGAACTTGAAAATTCCCCTGGAATTTCAGTTTCAATACGGATTTGAACTCCTGAAATTGGGTGTGCGAACGTAATTGACAACGCATGCAGCATCATTCTTGATATTCCAACTTTTTCACGGAAAAGACGATTGTAAAAACCATCACCGTGGGTTGTATCACCAATTATTTGATGACTTATGTGTTTGAAGTGTCGCCGTATCTGGTGAAATCTTCCCGTCTGTGGATTGATTTCGCATAAACTCAAACGACTTGTGGGATGATGGCGATCCGGAAATGGTAGTTCGTATCGCTTAATGACTTTCCACGTTGTTACAGCTTCTTTTAAATCACCCTTGAGAACCTTTTTTCCCCGGCTGTCCACGATGGTCCGAAGGGGGTGATCTATACGGCCTTCATCGTTCGGCCAACCTCGACAGACAGCTAAATACCGCTTTTCAGGGTGTTGAGTTAAGAAAAGATCACTGATACCTCTCGCTAGAACTGCTGAGCGGCAGAAAAGAACTAGACCAGACGTAGGTTTATCCAGTCTGTGGAGGAGTTTTAGCTCTGTTCCACAATCACGACTCACCAGGTCCGCAAAGTTCTCGGTACAATTCTTATCGATGGGACTTGAATGAACAAGCATTCCCGCTGGTTTAACAGCTGCAATAAGGTCCCCGTCATCGAAAATAATAATTGCAGACTTCTCTCCGGTCATTTTCGGGGCTTTACCAAACCAGAATCAATCATTTGCTGGAACATCTCAATCAGGGAGGTATCAAATGAACGGTAAGTCAGGCCAAGAGCGCTGATACTTTTGGAATTATCAAGTTTCCATGGATGACCCACATTCCTTGAAATCATTTTTCGTTTGAAACCCGCAAGGGGCGCGACCAGCCACACAAGCCACTTAGGTAGAACTCTGCTTGGAAAAGCAAAACGGTCACCGTATTTTGCCCGGAGGGTTTGAGTCATTTCCATAAACGTTTTTTCAGTAGCACTTACAATGTGCCTGCCTTCAGCTTCGGGTCTTACAGCTGCTTCCACATGGGCTTTTGCTACGTCTCGAACGTCCACCACTCCTATGCAGAAATCCGGAAGACCACTTTTCATGGAACCGTCCCCGAGTTGTCGTATCAGATTGAAACTTTCACTTGTTGCATGTGGGCTGATGCCAGGGCCAATTACAAGGCTTGGATTGATTACAACCAGATCCCACCTTTTTTGTTCCCGATTGATTTTCCACGCTTCTTCTTCCGCCAGCTTTTTTGAGTAACTGTACGGTTGGTGATTAACATCTGAGGTTTTGTTCCAGTATTCTTCCGTGAAAATACCCTCTTTTGTAAATTCTACATCGGCGCCGTCTCCTAGAATCGCAGCAACGGAACTGGTGAGTACCACTCTTTTCACCGATGGAACTTTATTAACAGTTTCTAAAACATTACGTGTCCCTTCAAGGGCGGGTTTGATGAGATCATTTTGAGGATCTTTTACCTTCTGGATAAATGGTGACGCAGTATGGATTACAATTTCACAGTCTTCCATCGGGGCTTTGAAAGAAGCAGGATCCAGTAAGTCAGCTTTGAATAAAATTAACTTATCTTTAGGAAGGGTTTCCCCTAGAGAACGTAAAGCCTTGGTGCGCTCTCCTTTATCAGGATCGCGAACCGTTGCATGAACCGTAAATCCCCTATCAAGAAGTTCCTTTACAACATAAAGAGCTACATAACCTGTGGCTCCCGTAACCATAACTTTTCTATTTTCCATATTCAGCCTCCTGCTTTCCCGCATTTTATTACCGAAAGCATTGGTTAACATAAGCATCCCCGTGCCAGTTGCAACAGTTGAATTTTCAAACGTTTACTAAAGTGTATGAACTGTAATACTATACGTAATTTTTACAGATAGGGAAAGGGAACTATGACAGTTACGCTTTGAGGCGGCATTGTGTAAATCATGCCATTTCTCACGGACATTGAAATATTGCTCTGCTGCTGAATAGATGAGGAATCGCCAGTTAGCGTGAAAACCTGGCAGGCAGCATATTCCATCGTGCTGCGAATTGTAACGGCAGCGCTCATTTCATTCATGGTTTTATTAATCAAAACAATGACTCCCTGATATGGGGTATCACTGTGAACCGATGCGTAAACACTGGTTTTTACACTATCGGTAGTTTGAGCTGAAACGCTGGTATCCCCGAAAGTGGCCCCATTCCCGTCGTAGTTTCCGAAAATACTGAAGGCAGAATAAATAAATGAATGATCCGTTTCTCCCAAGCGCCACAGGTTAGCGGCAAAAATATTTTCTCTACCGAAAATACCAAGGACATCCGCCTGAGTTACACCTCCACAGATGTGATTGCCAGCGCCATAATAATATTCCGTAAAAGCAATTCCGGTTCCGGGATAGAAATTGGCTATTTTGTCTTTGATATCTGGAATAAGAGCGATGGGACCAGATAAATAATCGTTTGCTATCCAACTGTTTTCAACATAGGTCGGATCCCACAGGGAACGAGGTGCCTGCATGCGTTCTTCACAGATTATCTCCCCGGAGGAATCGGATGTTATGCGTTCCCCATTGTAATTTGCTTCCGGATACCAGTGAATGTCGAGAACATCTAAAAGTCTGACCCCAGCCTGAGTAGATGCCTCTTCCATTCCAGAGAGGAAATATTCAATAAAATCGCCATTTTCATTGCTGTCAGGTGCATTCTGGAGATTAACATATCCGTTGTAACCGTAACTAACAAATCCAAAAACCTTTGAAGATGGGGCACGAGTTTTTATTCCCGTAGAGAAGTCTACGCTCTTTGATAGAAGCTCTGAATATGTAACAGAATTCGGATGAATTTCCGAATGGGTGTCAGACCACAGGTCCGGTTCATTATCGAGAGAGTAGAAGATTTTACGCTGAGCGTCATCAGCGGCCCAGGGAAACTGGGTTTCAATGAAATTAACAAATTCATCCTGATAAACAAAATCATCTGCAGGATCAGGATTTAAAGTAAACTCGGAGCTTTTCTGTGGTAGCGAAATTTTAAAACGCGTTGGAATATCGCTACCATCTGAAGCGGTAGGACCGTTTTTGTCAGCGGCTACATAGCCGACTATGGGAACAGTGACCAGAGCGGCCAAATCGTTATTGTGAGCTTGTGTGATAAAATCAGATACAGCAACACCTGGTGCTTCAGATTCTGACAGGTAGCCGTCATTCTGGTAAAGCCAATCGCTTCCCGCATTGGAGGCATTATTTTCCCAATTGTATGCGGTCCATCTGTTTCCACCGGCTCTGAGGAATTTAATGCCTGTTTGTTCAGCTGGAAAGTCATCATATCTGGAGTTTATACCGTAAATATAGGGACTTATGCGATGAGATGCCGCCGTGTAATCTATCGAAAATCGAATGTCTGCTATGCCGGGATCTTCCGGCTCAACAATATTGATATTATTGGTATTCGTGTTGTTAGTGTTGTTCGTATTATTAGTGTTGTTCGTGGTATTCGTGTTATTGCTGTTATTTGTGTTGTTGCTGTTGTTTGAAGATGTGTCATCGTCGCAGGAAGCGAACGCAAACAGACAGAGCGCAATACTTATTATTAGTTTTTTCATTCAGACCTCTCTTTTTGTCAAACCACAGGGCAAGTATACCACTGTATTTATTGATGTCATTTGATTTTCATATTTTGAATTAAAAACTGAGGGATTTCGTCGTTAACTTGAAAATACGGTATTACAGGACACGAACGAACTAACTCATTGAGAGAATTGCTTCTGTAATGAGAGTCGCGTCGTAGAATGGTGCACTTTTTTCAGAAACAAGGGGAATTCGCACCGTTTGAATCCCTAAACGATGGAAAAACAGTTCCATTTCGGGATCTTCCGGCGTATTGATATCCAAAAGTATTATATTAAGCACTGAAGTAGCAATGACATTTTCGAAATCAGTAAGATAACTGAGAAGAATCTTTGCTGTTTCAAGAGGTCTCAGGCCAAAAGATTCCGGATCTCCCTGGGGATTTGGTATATAAACTTTGGGGCACTGCGCAGCTGCTATTGCGGGTGAAATCCCGTCAGGGAGAAGGTTTGCTATCAGTGAGGAGTAAAAGCTTCCATAACTGTAAATAATAAGTTCCGCATCGTTAATTTTTTTAATAACTGATGGCGCTGCAGTGACTTTTACTTCCCTTGGCTCATAGGGATGTCCGGAAATGAAAACCCTTTGGATTTTCTTTCCCACGGGTGTAACTTCTTTCCCTGTAATATGTTTCTGGCCTGTGACTGTAGTTTCATCCTCATAAATCGCCGCAAGATGATAATCGCTGTCTGTGACTGCACAGACGGTACCTCTGACTTCTACAAGTTTTGAAAAAAGGAACAGCACCGGTTCAATTTTCCTGTTATTATTGATGAAACCACCTGTAAGAATAAGATTCCCCAGACTTGCTCCCCCAAGATTGAAATCCTGCGGCATGCTTCTGATGAAATAATCAAAGTGAGCTTGGATTATGTCCTTCAGGGGTTGTTCAATGTTCTTGATGAGGTCGTGGGTTCCCAGAGATAGTTGCTTAAGTTGAAGACGAAGTTTTTCGCAGGGGTCGTCCTTTTGAAAACGGTGGGAAAATAGCTTATAGATTTCAGGATTTCCTAAAACAGATGTATCCGCTAGATCCATCATTCTTGCCCGCAAATCCCCGACGGAAAGCATTCGAAAGGCTTTGCGTATTTCCGCTGAAGACCCACCGGAATCAAAACTTGTCATTATGTGGACGGTATTATGAGTATATTCAATTATCTTTTTTGCAACACCACGTAACGCAGAGCCTCCGGAGAAAAAGAGAATTGAAGGCCCCAGATCCGGACTTCGTTTAAATCTTGCTAGTTTTATGTCCGAAGGAATTGAGATATTTCTTGTTATATCAATGGTATATTTTGTTTTAAATGGATTCTCTGTCATTTTCCAGTGATTTTAAGGACGGCTCCAAGTAGTTCCTCATTTGAGTAGGGTTTCACAAGAAAATTTCCTGCATCAATATCAATTCCATGATTTTTGAGAATATCTTCCGGATAGCCGCTGGTAAAAATTAATAATGGATTGCAAAATTCATTTATCTTTGCAAGTAACTCATATCCACTCATGCCTGGCATGATCACGTCAGTAATTACTATATCTGGCCTGTATCCATCAGCAATCAACCGTAGCGCAGATTCACCTGACTCACATCCAGTTGTTTCATATCCTGCTTTGATAAGCATTTTTTCTGCAATTGATAGTACTATTTTTTCATCCTCAACTACAAGAATTTTAATTTCTGAAGGAGTGCGATCCGACAGGGGAGATGTGTGTGCTTCACTACTGAATGCAGGAAGATAGAAGGTAAAAGTATTTCCGCGTCCTATCGTTGCTTCGTGGCGCACTATACCCTGAGATGATTCCACAATAACTTTTATTGTTGCTAGATTAACCGTAGGTTTATCTTTCGGATTCTCCATCTGGTACGAAGCGCTGAACAGGCGGGACCTGTCTTCTGGTTCAATGGGGTTTCCATTATCAGTAACTGAAAAAGAACACCATTTACCCGAATGACTAATTGGATTTTCCGAAGGCCAGTAGTTGCATGAAACGGTTATCCTGCCCTTATTTCCACATGTTTCTCTCGCGTTAATAACCAGGGAGAGGATGATCTGATCAAAACTCACGGGATCCATTTTGACCATACAAGGTGATGAGCATAGTTGAAACTCGATATTTACCGGCTCTTCAATTGTCCGCCGAAGAATGGATTTTAATCCTGCAAGTCTGTCTTTCCCACAAAAGATCTCTCGGGATGCAATTGTATGACTGGAGTAGGTCAGTAGTTGTTTTGTAAGATCAGATGCTTTTTCCGCACTTATGATAATGTCGTCGATTTGGTCGATGTTTTCATGATTCTGGCAGTCAAGGCGCAACAATTGCGCATTACCTTGAATCGTAGTGATTAAGTTGTTAAAATCATGAGCAATGCCCGCAGCCAGCATCCCGAGATTCTCGATTCGCTGGTTTTTCTGCATCAGATTGGAAAAACGTTGATTGTTTTTCTGTTCCAGGGATCTTATGAGGGCAAGAGTTGTGATATTTATGTACTGGACAATGACCTTTTCATCATAGACTGATTCATCATCTAAAAACAAAACAAGGGTCCCCAGAAAACGATCACCGAAGGTAAGTCCTGTATTTACAACGCTTTTTATGTGAAGAAGTTTTTCAATAAGGCTGCAAAGATACTGAGGTACAGAGCCTATGAGACTTTCAAACAATCCTCCGGGAAGTCTGAACAGTTGCCCCTTTTTTAAACGAGTACGGAAGTCTTCGGGGATTTTTACTTTCATTCCGATGGGTGATTGTCCGAGAATGGGGACAATGATGGAAAGGACTTTCTGCAGCCCGCTGATGGCCTTAATTTCGACTTCTTCAGTCTCGTCATCATAGATGGAAACGGCAGCGTATCCTCTACCCATGAGCTTAACAAAACCGTCGGCGATACGATTTATGAAATAATCATCCGAAAGATCATCCGTTAGAAGAGAAGCCCCTAGTTCAGCTACAAGCGCCAGCCGGTCAGAATGAGAAATAGCCTGCACTTGACGGTCATGATAGGGGGTAATGTCCGTTATGATTGAAAGGATCTTTTCGACTTTTCCATCTTTCAAAAATGGAATCCTGCTATTTTTAACGAACTTTCTTGTTCCTTTTAATGAAATGACTTCTTCCGTATTTAATGTTTCTCCAGATTTAAAGACGTCCAGATATTTTTTTCCTGTTTCCTGGTCGAAGAAAGGCATGGCTTCAAACAAATTGAGGTCTTCAATGGATGATGGAATCCCAAAATCGATGCAAAGTTTTTTCAGGGCAATGTTGGCAAATGTTATGTTAAGGTTGCGATCAATTACATGGACAAAATCGGGTATTAAATCTATCAGAGTTTCAGAATCATGATCAGATGTGAAGTCTACAAGGGGCTGATTTGAAGGGGTTTCCCTGACTTTTGACAAGTGGAAAGCAAAAACACTTTGAGAGTTTTGAGATACAAGCCTTGTGATGGCCAGATTGTACATGTGTCCTGTAGAATCAGTGAAATTTACATCATGATGAGATAGGCTTTCTTTCATTAAGTTGCAGATCGATTCCAGATTCAAATTCCATTTGTTTTTAACGCTGTTGTAAAAATCCTGAAGACTTGATGGAATAGAAAATGGAATCAAAGACTCAAATGCGGCATTATATTCTCTTATTCGTCCCTCAGACTCAGCTATGAGCAGGCCCTGTTCACATGAGCTGCATCGTGATTTCCTCAGGTTGAGATCGTCAATGCAGTTGATGTGGGCTGTGTCATTGACGGTAATGAGCAGGTTTATTTTTTCTTCTAAACCTTTAATCAGGATAAGATTAAAGTACCTGACGGTGTTGCCAGAAGTAAAAAAAGTAATTACTGCTCCTCCCATGGTTTCGAGTTCATTAAGAGCGGAACTTTTACTGTATGTGTCAAAAAAACTATCAATGTCAGCAGTTTCTGCACTAAAAAGCTTTTTAAAGGCCTCGTTTTTATGCAGGATTACTCTTGAAAATTCATCGTAAAATAAACCCCAGGATGGGAGATTCTTGAGTATACTTGAGAAATCGAGATCCTTCATAAGTGATTTCTTTCCTTTCAATTACAGAGCTTTTATATATTACTTACTTGAGTGTGTATTATCAAGGTTAATAGTATGCAGGCTTAATATTGTTTTACAAAGTGTAAAGCTGATTTCAGGAAATTACAGGCACTCAGGACGTCCGAACTTGGAAATGAAAAATATAAAAAAATATTATGAAAATAATCGTGATTTGCTTGAAAAACAAATCACAAAACTGAAGACAATTATAGGGAAATTACTTGCCTTGAGGATATTGGGTGTACTTGTGATAGTCGCCGTCATAGTCTTAAGGATTTTCACTGACTTTCCCGGCAACAAACTCATCTGGCTGATTCCACTTATCATTTCAGGTGTTTCTCTTGTGTTTGATATGTTCATTTCAGACCGGATTACTGCTCTTGAGATTCCTCTCACCTGGTATAAAAATGCTCTTTTACGTATCGAAGGAAAATGGCGGGGCAGGGGAATGATCCATGTCCCGGATTTATCAGACCATCCCTTTGCGGCAGACACCGACATCTTTGGTGAAGGCTCCCTCATGGATTTGATTTGCAGAGCTAGAACCGTCAAGGGGACAGATACCCTTGGATCCTGGTTATCCGTTTGTGCAACGGAAAAGGAGATATTGCGACGACAAAAGGCAATTACTGAACTGGCTTCACATCCTGATTTTATTGAATCAGTTATATGCATGGAAGAGCTTGGAGCCTATGACAAAACCGGGGCTGTTCTCGAAGGTTTCAGTTCAAGGCCACCGGTATTCAGCGGGCGGTCAGGCTATTTTTTCAGTATTGCTGCTTTTTTATGCAGTTTTGCCCTCATTCTTTCATTTGCCTTATGGTTTGCAGGAATATGGACAATAGTTGTTCCAGGAGTTGTGTTTATACCACTTATTCTTTTACATATTTTAACAATGAACAAAGTGAGCTCAATATCCTCGTCATTGAAGGCTGCAGCATCGGAGGCCTCGAGTCTCGATTCAATTATTCGGATTCTGAAGAATACCAATTTTAAGTCTGAAATGATGATGGAAATAAAAAATTCCATGTGCGAAAACAAAGACAGCGCTGGAACAATTATCCGAAGGCTTCGAAATCTGACGTCACTGGCGGAAAGCGCTAATAACCAGATTTGGGCATTTTTTGCCTTCATTCTTTTCCAGAATCTTCATATTGCTGTTTACACCGAAAGGTTTCGGCGCCGATATGGAGGCTTGATAAAGACGTGGATAACAAGAACAGGTGAAATCGAAGCTCTTTTCAGCTTGACCGTTTTCCATCAGGAAAATCCCGACAGTGTTTTTCCAGTGGTGGAGGATACTTCCGTTGTTTCCACAAACGAATGCAGGAATCCTCTCTTTTTACCTTCTCAGTGGGAACCCGTGAGCCTTACCCTTTCTAATGACATGCGAATAGCCATCGTCAGCGGTTCAAATATGAGCGGGAAAAGCAGTCTCCTGAGGACTCTGGCTTTGAATTACGTGCTTGCAGGTGCCGGGTGCTGCGTCACAGCCAGTTCTTTTCGGTTCCGGCCGGGAAATCTTGTCTGCTCCATCCGAGTGTTAGACAGCACATGGCGTGGAATTTCAAGGTTTTACGCCGAAGTAAAAAAATTGAAAACTATTACCGAGAATGCCAGAAATGGGTCATTTGTGTTTTACCTTATTGATGAATTATTCAGCGGAACAAACAGCGAAGATCGCATTCAGGGTGCTCGCAGGCTCACTCGAGTTCTTTTGGAGTCTGACAGTCTCGGAATTATGACAACCCACGACCTTGCAATTACCTCACTTGAAAAAGAATTCGGACCAAATATTTCTAATTTCCACTACTCCGATCGCGTGGAAAATGGAGAACTGGTTTTTGATTATCAGATTCGTCCGGGGAAAATTGCTTCTTCCAATGCTGTTCTGATTCTTGAAAAAGAAGGAATAATCTGAAGTTATTTGGACAAGTGTTTGGGAAGGTTTTCAGAATAGTGTCAATCTCTGGTGAAAACGTCACTTGCTATCAGATTGGCTATGCTGTAATGTAATACAGTTAAATTTATGTTCGCAGCGGTGAATCTGGTTTCCAGCCTGACGCATGCGGTTTTTGTAACTCCGATGTTTTTTCCGGAATCTGACTGGATTTTAGTCCGGTACGGGGTTTCAGGTTTTTACTGTACTTTCAATCTGCCGGACCACTTCGTCATATTCCGGCTGTTGTCGATTTTTTGTGAAGGTGCTAAAGATAATCGTGTTCAGATCCGTTTATCTACACCAGAATCCATGGAGTCATCATGAGCGATTTTAACGGAAAATTTCCCCCTCCCCCAAACAGACAACCGGTTTTCCCTCCGGCCGGCGGCTTCTCCGGTGGTTTCCCACCACCGCCTGATGCACCACCACCTTCTGCAGGGGGCTTTCCACCACCACCTGATGCTCCGCCACCTTCTGGCGGTTTTCCACCTCCTCCCGGTGGTTTTCCACCTCCTCCCGGCGGTTTTCCACCTCCATCCGGATCGGCACCACCGCCACCTGCGGATCTTCCGCCAATGAAAATACCCGGACTACCGGATGACGATGACGATGTTCCAATCTGGAAAAATAAAGTTTTCATTTTTTCAGCGGTGGGCGTTGTTGTCGTTATTACAGTTTTTATCGTCATTCTGGCTCTTACTTCAAAAAAGAAAAAGAAAGACGAAGTTAAAAAAGATGAAGTAGCTGAAAAAGACCCTGATAAAGATGCTGGCAAAAAAGATAAACCGGATACAAAAGATACGAAACCCGTTGAAAAATCCGGCATTGCAAAGCTGGACGGCGCATGGACTTCAGTTAACAAGTGCACTGAAGACAGACGGTGTTTCAATTTTGCCATCGATTTGCATAAACAGGGTGAAGTTACGAAAGCCTCTCTCACTGCCAAGGGTCCGTTGTTTTATCTCGGTGACGAAATGGTTGGAATGGACCTGACCTATGTTTCAATTGATGAAGCTTCGAAACTCATCAACGCTAACATTGGGAATGTCAAATCAATCACCGTGGGATCCAAGCTTCTATGCAGCCCGAAGGTCATCGGCGAATTGAAAAAATATAATCCGGCAAACCTTCTTTATATAAAACTCCGTGATGGTATTCTGACTTCTGATAAACTCACATGTTTAAACGAACTTCTGAAGCACAGACTTGCGCTCAGTCTTCGACAGTTTGAAAATGACAGCATGATTGCGGTTATTGGTGGTCACAAGAAAATGGAAGGACTTGCAATTCATGAAATTTCCGATGCAGGGATGGAACTTCTGAAAGACCTCAAAAATATCAGGATGCTTTACCTTGCAGGTTCCAGAATCTCCGATACAGGAATTGCCCACATTGAAGGCATGAAGGAAATGAGAAACCTCATAATCTCTTCAAACAGGCTTACAGATAAAGGTCTTAACTATATCAAAGATTTCAATAAACTTGAAGGTTTGTATATCTACTCAAATCAAATACGCGATGGCGGTCTTGCTTATCTTGCGAATCTTAAGAGTCTTAAATACCTCATAATCGGTTCGAGAAATATTTCCGACTCCGGAATTGAAAATCTTAGGAGCATGAGCAAACTCGAAAGACTTTCCATCGGTGGTTATCGCATTACCGATGGTGGTATGATGTATATTAAAGGTATGAAAAACCTTAAACGACTTGAAATATACGACGCCAAGATTACAGACAATGGATTGACTTATCTTCAGAGTCTTACAAATCTCCAGTATCTGACTATGTATGCACCTTTAAAAGGCGAAGGTCTTGTTTACTTTAAACCTCTTAAAAATCTGATTTACCTCAGTATTTCTTCTAATTCTCTTCAGGACGACGGTCTTGTAAACCTCAAGGAACTTCAAAACCTTGAAACCCTTTATATCAACGGGCGCCGTATAACAGACAAAAGTATGGACAGCATTGGATCCCTCCCGAAACTTAAAAGGCTGTATCTTTACAGTGCAAAAATTTCCGGTCTTGGTCTCCTGAAAATGCAGAAAATGTCATCCCTCAGAGAGTTTTACACTAACTCCGGTAAATTGAAAGACGCAGGTCTTGGAAACCTCAGGACCCTCACGTCTCTTACACATTTGAGTTTTTATGATACAGCTCTAAGTGGGCCCGGCCTCGGCGAACTTTCTGTTATCAAGTCCATCAAACATCTTAACATCGGCCTTACAAGACTGGATGACAAAGGTATCACGTGGATCAGGGATTTCACAAATCTCGAATATCTGAATATCTCCAAAACCAAGATTACCGATATCGGGTTGAGTTCTCTCACAAAATTCACAAAACTCCGTTATCTCAATCTCAGTAACAACACCAAAGTTACGGGACCTGGACTCAGCAATCTTAAAGGTCTGACGGAATTAAGAGAACTTGATCTCTCCCGGACGAAGGTGGACGGACAGGCTTTATCGAATCTTGAATCTCTGAAAAATCTTCTCATTCTTCATATTGGATATATCAAACTCAAGGATGAAGAACTGGCCAATTTATCAAACCTCAAAAACCTCGTGCAACTTGATCTCACTGGCACCAGAGTCAGTGATGCTGGTCTTACAACCCTTTCCGGAATGAAAAAATTGCGTAAAGTAAACCTCACCTACACAAGAGTCACCTGCAAGGGCTGGGAAGCCTTTAAAACAGCTTCTCCCTGGGTTGAAGTTGAACCGCTTGACTCCAAGTGCGCAAAATAGTTGCAATACTACAGATATTGAAAGTCATTATTTTCCTCTTTAAATGCAGCCTCATGCAAAATTAACCAAAAAAAATCAGGAAATCTTTTTTCAATGTGCTAATTTCCATTCACCGGAAACGTCATTTGGACGTTTTCCTTATTCCTTATTCCCTTTCGGAACAGGGAAGGAGTTTGTATGGATAAAGAAAATAATAACATTCCTCTTATAAAGTTTATGACTACTCAACCTCTGGAGAGCGATATCGAAAATGAAATCAAAGAAATGATCATCGAAGCTGCTAGAAATAAAGAAGACCTGACGACTTTTGAAGTCGTTGAAAAGATGAATGGCAAACGCGTCGATTCGGAAAAAACCCTCAAAATCATTTCGCGCCTCCGATCAGATAAACAACTGCTGCAGGTTGATGACTCCACGGGAATAATAGAAGTAACGGACGATTTCTGGAAATAGTTCTTTTTTTTAACTATTTAGTTCGTGTCCTGTAATACCGTTTTTCAAATTTTTCGCCCGATTTTTGCTCAGGACAGTAACCACTAGACCGCTTCATGAGTAAAAGGATCGAAATCTAAAAAGTGAATATTTGCTTCAAGTTTTTGTAATTTTACATTGATATTACATGTTTATGACCTGCTCCTGTCCCTGTTTGCCTGACTTCCTGAGTCCCTGTTTAAAATTTCAGGGAAACAGGAAATCAGTAGCAGGAACAGGACAATCAGGGGGCTCATTCCTGAAGCATTTCTTTAAACCGAGTCACAATCGTATTACTCAGGAAGCGGTCTATTAATATTTTCAAGGGTTATTACTTTTTTTAAATTCAGGGGAAATGATTTTATCTGTTAATATTTCGAATATTATTGTAGAAAAGGCGTAACTAGTTCCTGAGTTTCGCTCACAAACGGAGGTTTGTATGACTACATTAATCTTTTCATTCGTCTTTCTCTCAAGTATTCAAACTCCTGACCCAGGGTTATTATTTCAAACAGTTGTAAAGCATCAATGGATTGACGCTTCCTCAGGCGGCACTGTTTCCGGTCATGTCAAAGGTGGTGATGAAGCAGGGCGAATCCTTTATGTATGCCGATTCAAAATTGGAACAACAATGCACTCCGGTTACATAAAAGGTAAAAACTGCGTTGCAGCATCATCGGGGAAATCTTTTTCTTCTCCTCGATATCAGGGACTTTCCATATTGGGCAGTTATCGGTGGGCAAATGTACAAAAATCAACAGTTCCTCCAGGTACGATCTCCTACGCACCAGTGCGCGGTAGTGGAATATGCCGCATAGATACCGGGACAGCTCGTTATCCTGGAATGATCAAAGGAACTTACTGCGTCGCCAACGTTTCCGGTAAGTTCAGACAGTCAAAACTGAGTTCGGTTCTGGTTGGTGGAAAAAGACCCCAGTGGGTAAGTTCCACAGGTTCCATTCCTCCCGGGGCAGTAAAATCAACCTCCGCTGGTAAAAATCTTTATATATGCCGCGGAAAAGTTGGTGGCAATTGGGTGAGTGGTTTTGTGGAGGGGACATATTGTCATCTCGCTTCTATGGGGACCGGGACAAAAGTAAGACAGTTTCAGGTGTTGACTTACGACGGAGATATTTCATGGAAATCCTCATCCTCCGGCAACGATGTTGCTTACAGCGTGCACAATGGCGGTGGTAAAGTATGCCGTACAAGCGATTCTAAAATACCCGGTAACCTGACAGGAATTCACTGCAGCATTTATCGCTCCGGCAACGAACACAAGTACAGCGCTTATGAAGTGCTTCTAATTCCGTAAAATCATGATTTCAAATAAGTATTCAATTTTATTATATATTGTACTGCTGATTAGCGTTTACGCATGTTCTTCTTCCAGATCTCCCAGACCTTCGGAAGACCCTGTAAAAACAGTTGTGAGGCTCCCCGCTGGGATTAAGCGGGTAGTTGTGACAGCTGACCTCCACGGTGATTTTGAGTCCTCAAAAAAGCTCTTTAAAGCCCTCAAAATCATAGATGAAAATAACAACTGGAATGCCTCAGATACTTTGTGGATTCAAACGGGCGATATTTTTGACCGTGGTGACGGGGAGCGTCAAATCATCGAACTTATTCAAAAACTCCGCGAGCAGGCCGGAAAGTCCAATAGCCGGATTGTGACATTGATTGGTAATCACGAAATAATGAATTTCCGCAGTCAGTTCAAAACAACGACAAAAGGCGGGTTAAAAGCATGGGATTGCCCCCCGGGAATTAATCCTGTGGTAAAAGACCCAGCATGGAAAGGCAGGGCGTGTGCATTCCGCATTGGAGGTCCCATAAGCCGTTTCTATGAAAAATCCCCCGTTATTTATAAGGAGGCAGGTCTTCTTTTGACTCATGCTGGGGTTTTACCAAAGCACCTTACTTATGGCATTGAACGCCTTAATCGAGAAACAAATGAATGGCTTGCGGGGAAGGGCGAGTTTCCTGAAATGCTTGAAAAAAGGGACTCACCAGTGTGGACTCGGTTTTATGCTAAAGCTGAAATGTCCAAGCGGTGCAGGGTTCTCAATGAAACTCTGAAGAAAACTGATTCTGATATTTTGATTGTGGGACATTCGGTGCAGACACCTGCAATAGGATCCTTTTGTAACGGAAAACTCTGGCTTATTGATGGTGGTCTAAACTATCGCTACGGGACTGGTAAAGTTCAGGGGCTGGAAATTACACCACAGAAAATCCGCGTAGTAACTTCCGAAAACAAAATCAAATGATTCTTTTCATGAATACTCTTCGGGGTTTTCGGCAAATCTAAGAATTACTCCGGGTTTGAGCCCGTGTTTTCCCGCGGTTCCTGCCGGTACTTCTAAAACTCCATATGCTTCTGTATGGTATCGAGAAAGCCTCCATTTGCCGAGGTTGTGATAAATCCAGATAATCTGACCCTGATTATCCAGAAATATGGCATCAATGGGAAAGTTCATAAAAAACATGTGTATACTCGTGCATGGAGCAATAAAAAGACCTTCCCCCGTCGACAGTTCTTTCTTTCCGAGGAGCCCTTTAAGTCTTGACCCGAAGGCACATGCAATTTTAATGTTGTCATACAATATCTTGTTTTCATTGCTTATGACTGTAAAAAACTTTCCGTTATCCTTGCTTTTAAAACTCAACATTGTAATAATACTCTCCTGCCGTTCAGAGGTCACCGATCTGATCGGAGTATAAACCAACGTTTCGGGGATTAATATGCCGGATTACAGTTTTTATTCAATGCCACCAGGAAAAACACTTTTCCAACTTCTGGAAAAGAAGTTTACGGGAAAACTAGTCTTTATAAAAAAAGATGAAGAAATTAATATAAACTTCCAGAGCGGGTTACCCTCCGGACCTGACAAAGGGCAGACAAAATCTAATCTTCTGGAAGTATTCCGGGACGATATTTATTCATTTCGCCTTGAACCCGGCGCTGTGCCTCCCGGGGAAGTTCAGAACCCTGTTCCGATTATTTCCAATGGAATTATTGAGATCTATTCGAAAGAACGACTCATAAAAGAGGCAAGCTCCCTCCTGAAAGTTCCCTTAAAAATTTCATCTCAGTATCGCTCCTTGCTTCAGTATTTCGATTTTTCACCGGAGCAGGAAAAGATGCTTCCATATCTGGAAGAGGGGATCGAACCGAGAACTCTTGCGGTGACCACAGACAACTCTCTGGATCTGGCCCTTCGAACCCTTTACTTTTTAGCAACAATGAAACTCCTTTCGGAATTCAAAAAGCCCGAAGACGAGACAGCTGATCTTTCACAGGAAGCGCGTAACTTTCTTGATGACTTGAAAAAAGAAATCAAGGCAATGGAGTCGGAAAACTATTTTGAACGACTTGGCCTTGGCAAAAATGCCATGATCGAAGAAATAACCAAAGCATTCAAGGAACGGGCCCGTGTCTATCATCCGGATACCGTCACACGCCGGGGCCTTTCAAAGTGGCGCGAGGAAGCCGAGAAGTATTTCGGAAAACTCACGGAGACATACAATCTGCTTATGAACGATGAGCAGCGCCGCGCCCATATCGATAAGATATCGGTGGATCCCGTGGAAATGGAAAATGTCCGTAAAGTTATGAATGCTGAAGTTTCCTACCAGAAAGGTATGATTCATTACCGGAAAAAAGAATACACCGAAGCGGCAAGACTCCTCGCAGAGGCGGTGGAAAATTCTCCGGAAGATGGTCATTTTCTGGGAACCTGGGCCTGGATTTGTTATTCCGATCCTGAATGCGATCGTGAAGCACGACGGGACGAACTCAAAACTGCCCTCATGAAAGCAATTTCCCTTACTCCCCGGGAGCCTAACCTTTATTACTACCTCGGGAAAATCCTCTCCGATGCCAATCAACTGGGTAGTGCAAAGCAGTATCTGGCAAAAGCCTGCGAACTCCATCCGGATCATCTCGAAGCCGGCCGCGAACTTCGCCTCATTGAAAAACGAAGAAACACCCGCGAGCAGGAAAGCATTCTGTCAAAAACCAGTTCCTTCCTCGGTTTCCTCAAGAAAAAATAACCCCCCAATATTCCCCGACCCTGCATCCCTGCTGCTGCTACTGGCCCTGCCTTCCTGATTCCCTGATTCCCTGATTCCTGATTCCCTGATTCCCTGATTCCCTGATTCCTGATTCCCTGATTCCCTATTCCTGCATTCCCTGCATTCCTGATTCCCCGACCCTGATTCCTGAATTCCCGCGTCCCAACTTCATCGTTTGATTTCTGTGTGCGGCATGGATTCTTCATCACGCCTCGGTTTAAGCGTGGTTTCTGTTATATTTCGCCGGATTTCTGATGGCAAACGCACAAGGGTTTCATAGTTCAGATTGTTGACCATGTCGCTGAAGGAAGCTACGGATATTTCAGCTTCTCCCTGCTCACCGATCAAAACGACTTCATCTCCGACTTTTACACCGGGTATGTCGGTAATATCCACAAGCATCATATTCATATTTATAATACCCACGACGCCCGCACGGCATGATTGAATGAGAACATGGCCGGCATTGCTGATTTGCCTTGCGTATCCGTGAGCATAACCCACCGGCACCGATGCTATAACCATGGGTCTTGTGGCTAAAAAACCATAACCATAACTGATGTAATCACCTTCAGAGATCTCTTTAATATCCATCACTTTCGACTTCCACGACAGAACCCGGCGCAAAGGATCCGGCGTTTTAGTTATGCCGTCTTCGGATCCCCGCTGAAGGTAGCGTATGCGGGTTTCCCTCGACGACCAGAAGCCGTACTGTGCAATGCCTACCCGCACCATATCCATAATGGTTTCGGGATAATTGAAGATTGCTGCACTGCATGCCATATGACGCAGGCCCACATTTACGCCTCCCGCTTCAAGAATTCCTGCAAGTTCGTTGAAAATTCTGATCTGGTTCAGAATCCGATAATAATTACTCACAACTTCAGCTCCCGCAAGGTGAGTACATGTTCCGGCAACTTCGACCTTTTCCGGGTAATTCTTTATAATCTGAATAACTTCGGGCAATTCGCTTCGTTCAAAGCCCGTACGATGAAGCCCCGTTTCAAGTTCAATATGGATTCTGGCTCTTGCCTTTCCCGTAGATTCAACAAGCTCCCGGAGTCGCTGGGGGTTGTAAACATAAAATTCCACCCTATTTTCGAGAACCCAATCCATATCTTCCGGATTGATATATCCCATAATAACCACCGTGCATTTATTACGGCATGCTTTGAGTACCTGACGCGCTTCACCGCTTGAAAACACGCTGAAATGAGAAATTCCGCAATCTTCAACGAGGGGCACAAAGTAGCTGATTCCATGGCCATAAGCATTACTTTTAACTACAGATGAAATGATTGTGCCGGGGCCCGTTACGGATTTCAGGAAATCGATGTTGTTTATCAGGGCGAGTTTATTCAGTTCAATAAATGATGTTGATTTTATATTCATATCGTTAGACCGTTTTTCAGTTCACTGAATGTCCTGGATCATTTTTGGGATTTCAAGAAGACATTTAGTTCAGGACATGTACTTGACCAACCCGTAAAGAATATCCCCGCTGTACTCAATCAGGGAGTCGGGAAAATCATAATCCGGATTATGAAGGGAAGGGCAATCAATGCCGGAGCCCACCCCGAAAAAGAGCGATGGCGCAATTTTTCGATAGTTTCCGAAATCCTCGGACCAGGAAAATGGTTTTTCAGGTATAAGCGGAGAATTCTGGGTGTATTCAAGATAGGATAAAAACTTTTCCGATAACTCAGGATCATTGATTGTTGCGGGAAAATACTCAGTTGTTTCTACCCTACACTCAAGATTGTGAACCTCTCCAAGCTTCAAGGCCATTTCAGTTGCATTTTGCAGATTCTTTTTGAGTACGTCGTCATCATAAGCCCGGAAAGTAGCAAAAACGGCGCCGTCAGCGGGGGCGGTTCCGAAAGCTTCCTTGCCACAGTAGAAATGAACGACGGTTACTTTAAGGTTTTCATCCAGAGCTGAACTCTTCTGGGGCAGGGAATCCAGATGCTGAACCAGAGACATAATTGCCCCGGACGGAGAATTTCCGAGTTGAGGCTCCGATGCATGTGATGTACGGCCTGTGTAAAAAACCTTCAGCCCACAGGAAGTAGCAGCAAACTGTGAAGGCTTGAAAACTACCTTTTGAGCGGGATAGCCCGGTAGGTTATGGTATGCAATGATCGCTGCGAATTTGAAATTCGTGAAGGCTTCTTCTGTAATAACCGAGGGTGCACCCATTCCGGTTTCCTCTGCAGCCTGAAAAAGCAGGATGCAGTTGACTCCCGAAATCGGTTCATCACGAAACTGTAAGCCGGCAGAAATAACAGAAGCCATATGACCGTCGTGACCACATTTGTGTGATGCATGCCCCTTTGAAATCCAGGGGAAGTCACCCTTTTCCTCAATGGGAAGGGCATCGAGCTCGCACCGCAAAACGATGTTCCGGTTCGGTTCTTTTTCGATGGGAGGACCTTGAATTACTGCCATAAAGGAGGTGGAGAATTTAAATTGAATAATACTGTTTATTCCCTCACTTTTAAGAAATTCCATAACCAGTGCAGCCGTTATGTGCTCACTGCCGGAGATTTCCGCGGCTTCGTGGAGACGATGCCTCAGGGCGATGATCTGATCTGTCATTAAAGTATTCATGACTCTATCAGTAGCATAAACATTATATTTTGTGAAGGACAGTCACGCAAACAAGCCCCCAGCGAGCATCACAGACAACGAACAATAATCAAACACCGAGCACGCAGCCTGATCATCAGGCCTGAGTGTCACCCAAGCCGGGAAACCGGGAACACGGGAAACAGGGAAACCGGGACTCAGGCAAACCGGGACTCAGGCAAACCGGGACTCAGGCAAACAGGCCCACAGGCAAACCGGGACTCAGGTCAACCGGGACTCAGGCAAACCGGGACTCAGGCAAACAGGGACTCAGGCAAACAGGCCCACAGGCAAACCGGGACTCAGGCACAGAATCAGGATAATCAGGGCCTCTCACCTGGAACTTTTCTTGAAAATATGAAACTTGCGCATTCCTCAGGTCAAAAACCCTGAAAGCCCTGCAACTGTTTCTGCCCTCTGTCTCCCTGCACCCGCATCTGATTTCTTGCACTTGATTGAAGCCTTTTTCTGAACATCGAAACTGAGACTCCGCGTTCGTAAGAACGCCTGTAGTTAGCCCAGGGCTTTAACCCTGGGATCCAGCGTGCGCCGCCCCCCCTTTATCCACCAAAGTGCCGCCACAGGCGGCACTTTGGTGGATAAAGGACCAAATATATTTCATGGACAACATTTGAAACGAAGTGTAACTTCTTATAAACCGTGGATTTTTATTGTGTAGTTATCTGCCTGGAGGGTTTCTTCGTAGATTTTATTGTCCCAGTCGTGGGTTTTGTCGCGGTCGAAGATGAGGATGTAGACTGCCGTTGCTTCACAGTCTTTTGCGTACTCAAGGGTCTGCTCGATTGCCTGTTTCTTCTTAGTTTCAAGGCCGTCTTTGGGTCGCAGGACTTTCAGTTCGATCACTACGCGCTGCTCCTCCGGGGCAAAGGGTTTGCCCCATTTCAGCATCAGGTCAGTGCGTCCGCGATTTAAGCCGTATTCACGGTACACGGTGCCGTTTCCATTTGCCACACGCTGCAAAAATGCCTGAAATACAAGATGTGGAGCTGCTTCCTCGTAGCCGGATATGTGTGATGCCCAGATTTTGCTGTTTTCACGCCAGAAGGTCACAAACATTTTGACCAGAAGGTCGCTGTCGAGGCTTCCGTCATCGCGGATCCAATCGGGTTTAAAGTAACTGAGAAAGTACTCCTGCCTTGAGGTCGTAAGTTCACGCGGAATTATCTCACTGTATATCGGATTTGAAATCTCAAGGCCGT
>JAHJMN010000029.1 GCA_018821305.1 Myxococcota bacterium | reverse complement strand
ATGAACTTCTATGCGCCTCAGCGGATCAAGAAGATAATGCTTTATAGGAGTAACCGGGCCTGCTGTATTAAAAAACTTCATTCAAACACCTTTTGAGAAACTAGTTCGTTCGTGTCCTGTAATTCGCTTCGCGAAGGATTTTATCAAAAATCCAAACAGGCCACTACAATAAATTCAACACTTTGCGGTTACTGTCCTGAGCAAAAAATTGGCGAAAAATTTGATTTTCGGTATTTCAGGACAGTAACTAGAAATCTCACAAAGTATAATATTCATTTACCCCAATTGGTCAACACAAGGATTACGGGAGGTTCCATACGTGTGGTGTTGGGAGGGAAAGCCAGCATGGGACCTCTCTATCCCGATTAAAAAAAACTGAAAGCCCTGCAACTGTTACTGCCCCCAGTCTTACTGTCTTTCTGTAAAACAGGGCCTCAGGCACAGAATCAGGATAATCAGAGTCTCTCCCCTGAAACTTTTCTTGAAAATGGCATACTTGGACATTCCTCCGGTCAAAAAAACTGAAAACCGGATAGAATTTTTAATAAAATTCTTCGCGAAGCGAATTTCAGGACACGAACTATCTAGTTAATGTCCTGTAATACGATCTTTTCAAGTTTATGCCGAATTCAGGCACAGGACATTAAGAATGAAGACCTTGAAATTATTATAGTGTTCTGAATAGCATGTTTTCGTAAACATGCTCAATTTTGACAAAAATTGAATTTCAGGACACGAACTATCTATGGTTTGAATTTTTATTATCAATCTGCTCATTTTCTTTAAAATAGTATCATCCACAATATTTTCCTTCTTTTTAAAAACATCTTATTACCAACAACTGCCAGATTGCTGCCCCTTCTCCGAACATCGAAACTGAGACTCCTTCAGGCTTTATTCTTTTCGTCCCACAGCATTGGTTCCCAGAGTTCAACCTTGTTTCCATCCGGGTCCATGACCCATGCGAACTTTCCATTCTCGTGTGACTCCGGCCCACTAATGATCTCCACACCATCTGCGCGCAACTGTGTAAGCATTTCATTCAGGTTGTCGACCCGATAGTTGATCATAAATGACGATTCGCTGGGACTGAACCATTGACTGTCTTTTTCCGCGAGATGCCAAACAGTGAGCCCGTTATCCTCAGCTTTGTCATCCGACCACCTGAGAACCGCCCCACCAAAAGATTGCAGTTGCATACCCAAATGCTTCTGATACCAGGCAGCCAGTGCAGCACTATCGCCCTTGCACTTCAAAAACACTCCGCCAATTCCAGTAACCTTAGCCATAGTAACCTCCAAATCGTTATTCAGGGCATAGAGTATGCAAACATGTTCAACGAGATCAATAATGATATCCGGCAGTAATGTAAAACCTCTTCCCGGATATTTCAATCTCAAAAACAGCCGTATTTACTAACCGCGGTGATCGTAGCTTACCCTTTTTATCCACATAACATGATATATAGACCCAATCCGGCCCGTCATCTGTTTTTACAAATAAAGTCCACTTATTTCTATCCAATTTCTTCAGATAAAACCTAAAACTTGTCCGGTTCCCTTTAAAAAGGAAATCATCGGCTATTATCCAAGCATTCATAATGACAATGTTTTTACGAATCCAGAACTCATCCTTTTCCGTTACGATTATAAAATCCCCCATAATTCGAGTATTTTTTTTATATCGAAAGTCATCGTCCGCGGAATGAGCAACGGGCTTTGCAGTCAATTCAACTTTTTCTGTTTTAATTATGTTCGGATATCGCTTTAACTTTTCAGCTTCGATTTTATCCTGAAAAACAAATCCATATTTCCTGTCGACCTTAAACCTTCTACTCATACTGAAACGTTTAAACCGGTCACATTTCTGCTCCGGCGTTAAGGGAACACTGGGCTTAGAACATCCCGCAATCAAAAATAAAATAAAAATAAATCGCATCTTATTCCGTAATAATTTCGAGGTTTTCATTCTTAATGCCCCAACCCTCATTTTTGGAAAACCAGTTGGCCTTTTGAAAAACTATAAAGTTGACCAATTGCCCAATAGCCTGAGAAATCATTATTTCTGCTGACGCACCACTTGGCCAGATTTTCAGCTATCCCTTTGAATTCTTTTCTTCGAGGCATGGCAGCCAATTTTCCTTATAACGTTACTGTCCACTTTGTTAGAGCCTGATTATTTCAACGTCGTTGCTTCCATATTCAACGGACCACAGTTCAACCATATTCAGTGCATCTTCAAACGGTTCATCATCAATACTCATCGTAGTTATGTGATGACTATTATCCATACGAACTGGGTCAGTAATGTAAAAATCCATTGCATCTTCCCACTGCCTTGAATATTTACCCCATGCACAAAATAATTCAATTTTCCTGTCATAGAGTCTTGCAATCAGAGTCTCGAAGTCTTCAATATACCCCTTATCAGTAGCTATTATTACTTTAAGTATTTTCATATTGCTTATACTCTACATTGCTCTTTACTGAGTTGATGAGTCAGGATTTCTCTTTTCTTCATAAATCCAACTACCCCAAAACGGAGCGAGGTAAAAATGTCCCTATGACAGCGTTGTTATGCTTCTAACTCCGTTAATTTTGCTGACCTCAACATTTCTAACATTTCATATATGCAAGTTAAAAATTCAGACCAGTTTTCCGGTGGGTTCGAATTCCACGACATTGATACCTCATTTTCCGAACCGCTGATAAAACGAACTCGATAGATTGTGCCATCTAAAGTACCAATTGGGGCTTGTTTAGTAAAAACTGGAACCTTGATAGATTCCAGTTTTGAAAGTAATTTCGTCACTTTCTCGCCATAATGAACCTTCATATATCCGGGTTGAATAGTTCCATTTTCTGAAAGAACAACGGATTTATATACATTCATTTCATTATCAATATAACGAAAATCCCAGCATTCGCCATTTGAGAAAGATGGACATACAAATATTTGTAATCGAATTAATCCAACCCCAGACAGACTAATATCTTCTCCAATTCTTCTCACTTTAGACAGAGCTTGTCTACGGCTTTCACGTTCTTCCATCTCTCGCCGAATACGTTTCTTTTCTTCTTTATTCATTTTCTATCAGTCTTGTAAGCCCAACATTTGGGGAACCTGAATTGCATAAGGAGCGCTGTGGCAATTCCGCTGCAAAAAGGCGCGAAGTATGCGACGTCAGGTTGACCACATGGTTATGTGTTTCTCTAGCCACTTATTAATTCTTAGCCTTAGCTTGACGCATTAGCTTACGTTCATGCTTATTAGTCAGGTTTTCTCTATTATCAAGCACCAACTTCAAGTCTTGGTACGCTTGCTCCCATTCGATAGTATCCTTAAACTCTATCATGTCGGAATTCGATTTTTCTATTTGATCTGAGAGATCAAATGACTCTTCACACTTTAGCAGCGCTTTCCTTCGACTCATTAATGAGCCCGTGTGCATTGCTTTAAGCTCATCCAGTGACTTACGTTCGACTTTGCTAGACATTTATAACTCGATTACAATGTTCATACGGATCCGGGTAAGATACCGTTTTGGTTGTTTTGTATGCAGAAAGTGCCATTTGTGTTTGTGAAAACTCCTCGAAAAAATTATGAGACTAATTTAAAGTAGTGCTACAACTCAGTTTGTCAAGACAATTATCAATAGTAACACTATTTTTTTTTAAATACTTCATAGTTTTCTTAATTACTGAATCTTCTAAAGGATCCCAGTAAGAAGTATATGGTATATTTTTCAGAGCACTTACAATACTCCAAACAAGATTATCCCAGTCTTCTTCATTGTTGTCTTCAGTATTCTCCAAACATAAATAAAGCCTGGCGATTAGAAGTGTTTTTGAAAATGAAAATTTTTTGCCGTCACTTACAATAAAAAAAATAACCGTAATACAATCGTACCAATTTTTTTTTAAACAAGAGTTACTCAATATCCTGTATGCAGCATCAATAACTAAAGTAACTCCATAAACATTGCAAATTTTGTCTATTTCGTCACCAAGTTCATATTCTTCTTCATTTTCATTTAAGTTCAATATTTCTGTTAGTTCTTCGAGAATTGTCATTTAAATATTCTTTATCTTTAATGGATCTGCCTCAATCAAAACCTTGCAAAAAATGTCTGTGTCCCAATTTTTCCTGTCTGAAACCTGTCCATCACCAATTTCAATAAGCCGAAGCTCCCCATCAGTGCGCTCGACCACATCAATGGAGTAAAATGGCGCTTTATGAAGCTTAGCGATTTCAGCAACAAGATGCGGGACAAAACCGTTTGGCGAGTACGGTTTTCCATTAAACACGAAATACCGTACTTCGCTTTCACTGACAAACTCTTCAACTTTTCTTAAAACAATTCCGCCTTCGATTTCGCCCCTGTGTTCTCTTATCAGGGCAATTATTTCAAGAACTTCTTGAGGCGAATAGGCAATTGAGCCTCGTTCACTATAATTTGATTTAACAAAATCCTTAACGAAAAATTTCTCCCACCCGGTTTTCTCAGCTCGCAAAACAGCTTCTTCTTCATTTTCAACCAGGATGGTTTCGGGAGTAAATTGAGCGACACTATCGTACCACCCCGGCAAATGATGCGATTTCAGAAAATTATCCGGATCAGTAAGCATTTGCCCACCACATCGCTCCACCAGATTCGAAAGCTTTACATATGTAATTGGGTCCAACATCCAGCCCCGATAAAGAACAACATCGCCATTGCCAATTCGAGGCTTTGGCCGAAATTCATCAAACGACAGGCTGTCGTAATCGAAAAGCGAGCACTCCATCCCCATTTCCCTGAGGAACAAATACTCGTCACAAAAAGGACCATCAGCTTCTTTTTCATTCAAAGGATTATAAGGAAATAATACTCTAATAGCCAAATAAGCACATCCTGCCTCTCAAATAACAACCGGAGTTCCCCATCATATTTAAAAAGTACCTTTTTTCAATAAAAGTCGGTGGTGATTTAATTTCAGAAAAGATCAGGCTGCAAGTTATCAGTTTCAATGGAGCCGCATCTTTTCAGAAGCGGAAATGACCACGACGGGCAACCCTCATTTTCTTTGATCTCCTGCTTCAAAGGAGCCGCATCTTTTCAGAAGCGGAAATATGTGCCGAAATTCAACTACACGGACACGACGGTAGCTTCAAAGGAACGCGGAAAATCCAATGTTTTGCAATCGCATAAACCTGGATGACCACGACTCGTGAATCCGAAAGCGATGTTGAATCCGCGGATCATTGTCGTGTATGACTTCGACCCTGAATACCGGATTATAGGATTATAATGTAAACAACAACACAGGGATGACGCAATCCTGGATCGAAGTGCGAGAAAAGGACCAAAAAATAAATCGCATCTTATTACGTAATAATTACGAGGTCTTCATTCTTAAAGCCCTGCGTTCCCAGCCGAATGAGCTTAACCTGAATTATGCAATTCAAGAATTTTTTCATGTCGAACATCCACCGCATACCAACAAGAACAATCAACTGGTTCTGGCAGCCTGTTCCATGCAATGACAAAATGAAGTGAAAGAGTCTTCTTTTCTTCGATACTACCAATTGCAATGGTAATTTTATTACTTTTCATTGTCACCGCGTAATTCTCCGCTGAATTATCCATTTTAAGTCCTAATCGGTGATTTAGCTGGTCTGAGTCCTCTGTTCCAATCACTACTAAGAAACCATTAGACTCCCATTCCCACGCATCTAACGCCTCACCTGAACAACCATAACCAACTATATCAAAATTGTCCCATTCACATGAAAAGGCAACGTCCTTTAAAGGCCTGGACGGCGAACATTGCAGTAGAACTGATAGGCACTTTTCAACACGCATTCCTTTAGGAATTTCGGGTTTTATTTTTCTTACAGTGATTTTGCAGTCATGCAATTCGCAATCCTCAGCTCGTGCTTTAAAAGAAAGAGAACCAATTGGCGTTTTTATTTTTTCACCCTTGATGCATAGCACCTGGTGGTCTTCTTCCAGCAGTTTTTCACAAAGATGTGAACCGAGAAAGCCTGCGCCTCCAGTTACAAGCAACTTTTTCCGGAGATTGTGGATAGGCTTCATCGTCCAAATACCTCAAAGACTATTGCTCTTCATCACTAACTGAGGGCCAACGCATTTGTTACAAGATATAATAACCGAACAGAGTAAGTATATTCATCATATTTAAAAAATGACTTTTTTCAACAAAAGTTACACTATTTTACAAAAAACCCAGACCCAGGAATTTTAACCGACCGGGGTTATTTTTTTTTAATATATACAAAATGACTTTTTTCAATATCGTTTCGCTTTATTTCTCTGCTTTTTGGGCCATGTGAACAATTATTTCATATTAAATTGCCGTTTGTGGTCCGTGTATATTTGTTTTTTTAAATAATTTTTACT
>JAHJMN010000028.1 GCA_018821305.1 Myxococcota bacterium | reverse complement strand
CTGAATTGAAAGCGGTCTTAATGCCACAAAAACACTTACCTTCAAAGTAACCACCCCTGCCCCTGATTTCCTGATTTCCTGTTTTCCTGTCTCCCTGAAATTAATAAATTTACAATCGTATTACTTAGGAAGCGGTCTAGTTTAAAGTATCTTTTCAAGAAGTTGTCGCGGAGTGTATGGCTTGGGGAGAAACTCTGAATCCAATATGCCGGAATCAATAAGAATATCTGTCTGTTTTGAATATCCTGATGAATATATTATCCTTAAATTCCTGCGCATATCCTTGGCTTTTTGTCCAAGTTCAAGTCCGTTGATCCCCGGGAGATTTATATCCGTTATCATCAGGTCAATCTTATTTTTATCATCCATCAGAATGTCCAGAGCCAGTTCACCTGTTGTAACTTCAATGACAGAATAGTTATTTTTCTCGAGGATGCGAGCGGCGATTTTGCGGACAACGGGTTCGTCATCCACTATAAGTATAGTATTACGGTATTTTAAAGAAGCTGGCGCCGGAGCTTTAACAGCAAGTTTATCACCCTGGTTTGCCCCGGCCTGATTGATATGAGCAGTACTACCTGTGACTGAAAGTTCTGCTTTCTCAGAAGTGACTTCATTTGCCATTGACTGAACAGGTTCTGGTACTGAATCTTCACCAAGTGGTAGATATATGCGGAATGTCGTGCCCTTACCTACTTCTGAAACGACTTCAATGAAACCATCATAACTGCGAACAATTGTATAGACCGTGGACAAACCAAGACCTGTACCGCGCCCCACTGGTTTAGTTGTAAAAAATGGTTCAAATATGCGTTCCGCAACTTCCGGCTCCATACCACACCCTGTATCTGAAACAGTCATCAAAACGAACAACTTTCCATTCATATCCGAATGCCTTGAATAAAACTCGTCTTCAAGCTCCAGTGTGCACACTTTCAGGGTGAATTTTCCTCCACCGGGCATGGCGTCCTTCGCATTCACCGCAAGATTCATAATAACCTGCTCAATGCGGTTGGGATCCCCGCAAAAGGTCGCGGAATCATCCGGAACGCTGAACGAAACGGATACATCCTCACCTATGAGCCTCTGAACAAAGTTTTTGAGTTCTCGAATCAATCTAAAGAAATCAAGGCTGGTATTTTTTGTATTCTGTTTCCTTGAAAATGTCAGCAGTTGTCCCGTGAGATCCGACCCCATCCTGAGTGATGTTTTTATTTCGTTGCAATACTCGGTGATATCTTCACCAACGGTGAAATCTTCATAGGCCAGCTCAAGATTCCCCGTAATTCCAGTGATTATATTATTGAAGTCGTGGGCAATTGCATTGGTGAAAAGACCAACAGTTTCCATTTTCTGGGCATGTAGAAATTTTTTCTCCAGCTCTCTGGCTTCCGTTATATCCTGAGCTGAACATACAACGTACTCAACAATTCCATTTGAGTTTTTCTTGGGGTAGCAATTTACGGAAAGCAAACGCAGTTCCCCGTTGCTGTTTTTCTGCTCCGTTTCATGTTTAACAACTTCGCCATTTTTAAAAATAACTTCGAGTTTCCGGGACAGATCTGATGCATATGTTTCCGGCAGTATCTTGTTTAGTTTTGCGCCTTCAATGGCATGAACATCTTTGCCCCAGAATCCCGCTGCAGCTTTATTGACGGCTCCAAGGGTCTGCGGATCCAAGAAGTACCAGATGAAATTCTGAGTACTGTTCAGCAGAATATTCATGTTCTCATTGTTTTTAGCAATTATTTCAGCTTGATTTCTTATTTTCACCGTGCGAATCATGGGCGGTAGAAATACAAAAAAGAAAAAGAGTGGCACCAGAAAAAGCATGAGTTTCAGATATTTTCGATAGATCCTATCCAGATTACGGAGTGAAATACCCACATTTATTGTCCGTATTGAACCATCGCGCTTCAACTTGACAGGAATCATTACGTTCAGCGTTTTTTCACCATGAAATTTCGATGAAGCGTCATGTTTATCTCGCGTATAAATTTTATCAACCCGAACAAATGGCGCCCCCTTCTTCAATGCGAGGGCCGGAAAGGTCATATATTGGCGGGCTTTATCGCTGTGTGCCAATGATTTCCCATTTTCATCAAGCACGGTAACGTATGAATACAATTTTGAATCAGCAAAATCACTTTCGAGATACTCCTGGATCTGCCGTGCACCCAACTGATGAACTTTATGGCTTAAAAGCCTTGCGGATTCCCCTGCCCTTTGCCTGATTTGATTGACTTCGTTCTTATAGGCATTACCAATAATAAGCCAGGCAATAGCCACACAGCCCACCACAGACACAAGAAAAAGGAATAACCAGAATCTGATGTCTGATCTGTTCAGGAAACGGGCCATAAATACCTCAAATAGTCTTATCTGGAAATTACAAACCAAAATAGAAACTATAATAGTCGACTTAATTTGAAATGAATTTAGCCTAAAAGTTTAATATTTGGAACTGATAAATGTAAGTGATTCTTGACTATTCTAAAAGAAGCCCTTGCGGATTCATTATACTTTGAACTGTGTGACGACACCTTTGAGGTCCGTAACCATGGATTTAAGATGTTCCGTTTCGGAGTCTATTTCTTTTATATCACTGCTGGATTGTTGTATTTTCTCGTTAATTTCAGCTATATTGCGACTGACCTCTACTACCACTGATGATACTTCCGTCGTACTTGTAGATATTTCTACCATACCCTCAGCTATACTTCTGGCCTTATCAGTGGTGACATCCACATTGCTTCTCACAGTCTGAACAGAGGAACTTATCTGCGTCGTGGCAACGGATCCCGCAGCCATGGAATTGCTGATTTCATTAATTGTCGCACTTTGCTCTTCAACTCCGGCGGCAATTGTACTTGAAAGGTTGCTGATATGCTCAATCTGCTCTTTTATGCTCTTAATAAACTCAATAGATGATTTGGTTGAATTATCCAGGTGCTCCACCTGGTTTTTAATATCTTCCGTAGATTTCGAAGTTTGCTTGGCGAGCTGCTTGATCTCGTTTGCTACAACGGCAAATCCCTTCCCGGCATCTCCGGCGCTGGCCGCTTCAATTGTAGCATTGAGAGCAAGGAGATTTGTCTGATCAGCTATATCATTGATTATTTCAACAACTTTAGCAATATCCTGAGCGGCTTTTTTCATTTCTTCCATAAGCCCCCAGGCACTTTGAGCCATTGAATTCGATTTGCCTGATACATCCGCAGCATCTGTGGACGAATGAGATATTTCGCTCAGAGCACTTGTCATTTGCTCAATAGCTGCAGCAATGGAAGAAACCGTACTTGTAAGTTGTTCGGTACCCGCGGCAATTCCGGCTATCTCTCGTGATACTTCTTCCGTTGCTGAGGAGGCAGTCTCTGCACTTTCCGCAGCTTCTTCTGTACGATGTGCGACTTCCTGAAACGAAACAGTGAGCTCTTCAACACTTGCCGCTGCAGTTTCCGTCATTTCAGAAATTTTTCTGGATTTTGCAGTAACGGAATCTGTTTTAGCCTTCATTTTAAGGGCTGCATCCATAATTGTTTCTGAAGATTGAGTAACGACTTTTATACTTTTCTGAATTTTTTCAACAAATCGGTTGAAGTTACCCGCTAAAACGGAAATCTCATCCTGCGAATCTACTTTCAAGCGTACCGTGAGATCCCCGTCTCCATCGGCAATATCGCCCATCATTGCCGCCACCGAGTTAATTGGATTCACAACGGAAATAGTCACAAAAATGGAAAACGGAAGAATCAACAGCAGATAAATAAAACCGGAAGCCATAAGAATGCGGTTTTTAGTTCTCCCAGATATTGTGGCAAGGGAGGTACTTATTTTGTTTTTCATCTTATCCACAGTATCCAGATAAACACCAGTACTTACCCACAGATTTGTTCCCTCTATCTTTTCTGCATAACTTACTTTAGGAATTACACCTACTCCTGGTTTATCGAAGACATATGTAACAAATCCACCACCATTATTGGCCGCCTTCACTAACTCCCTTATGAATAAAAGTCCCTTGGGATCTTTCGAATTCGCCATATCGGCACCAATCAGTTTAGGATTTACACCATGCGCCTGACACACCGTACCTTCAAAAACGAAGAAATATCCTGAGTTGTCTTCCTCAAAACGAATCTGTGCAAGGAGATCCTGCATTGATTTATTGCGTACAGAGACATCAGTTATCCCCTTGATCCGATCTTTTAAAGTAGAGGAAATTGATTGAGTCAAAGCTTTAACTTTGCCCTTTTCACCATCCAAAACCGCTGTTCCGGACTGATTGGAAGCGGCATCCTCAGACTGGTTCATTCCCATGGAAAAATATAGAATTACACCTCCTATAAAGACCACCTGCGTTACAACCAGAATAATGATTCGAGCTTTAATTGACATTTTCTTGATAACACTCATGACATTCTCCTTGTTAAAAACAACTAATAACTCCGAGAACTTATATCGACGGATTTCTCATGAGCGTTAATAAATTCACATAGAATTGTTATTTTTTTCTCATGGATTGTTTGAGCACAATAACGTTTGGTACATGCACACTGATCTTCGCTTATACCGCTTCATGAGTACCATGATCGAGAGTAGAAGATAGAATATTTTCCAGCCTTTGGATTTTTAAATTGATAATGTTCGTGGAGAATTACTTATCAATGTTCATGAGAAGTGACACTTACCTGAAGGTGAGTTTTATAAACACGGAAAAAGAGCCCCAACGTGGCTCACACATCCTAGCGAAGGGATTAAAGATTCTGAAAGAATCGAAAATCCCTGGTGGGTGGCGGGGTAATCACGTAGACGTGAATGATGGCACCCGTGAATATTGCGTCGACTCTGAATCCGCAGATCATAAAAAAAACGGAATACCCGAAAATGCGTACGAAATTTCATCCTCAAATGAAAACACGGAAGAAACCCCTGGATAAAATGCCCTGAACCCACAAGCCATGTAATGGCGGCCCATAGGAATTATTTAAAGGCTTCGGTTTTGCCGTGGAAGTTGCGCTTGAGGGAATAAAGAGCCTGAACATCCGGGGGAAGCAGGGGCTGGCCTTTTACAATCATGGATGTCAGGTTTTTAGCAACACCGGGTCCGAGCATGAAACCCTGACCGCACATTCCTACGGCCCAGATAAGCCCCTTTATTTCAGGGTCGTAATCCACAATGGGTACGCCATCGGGTGTCATGGGATACAATCCCCGCCAGATTTTGCGGATAAGGAGATTCTTGAACCTTGGAATGAGAGATATGAGTCTTGCTGCTAAAATAGGCATGAACTCCGAAAGGTTGTCTTTGTTGTTTCCAACAATTGCAGGCTTGGGTGTATAACAGAAAATAATCTGACCACCGCTGGCCTGACCGAAGTAGAAGTTTGCGGTCTTTCCTTCGGGGCCCGGTCTCATATCAACTACAAGGGGCGGCAGAAATTTAGCAACCGGGGCACTGATGCCTGCCTCATGGGAGTCCGGAACCACTGGAATATCTCTTCCCGCCATCTTACCGTGCAAAGCCGCATCCGCTCCCGTTGCGATAATCACATGTTCTGCAAAATACTTACCTTTTTCGGTTACGACACCCTTTATGGCTCCGGATTCAATGATGTATCCCACCACATTTTCATGGTATCTGTATTGCGCTCCACGTTTTTCAGCTTCCGCATGTACTGCAGCGGCCATCTTCAGCGGCGAAACCTGTCCGTCCCCGGGGGAATATGTTCCACCTCTGAGACCTTCCATGTTGATTCCCGGCACAACCTCAGCTATTTGCTGAGCATCAAGCCAGTCAATTTCAAGGCCAAAGGAACGCTGGATCGGAAAATAACTTTTCAGAGTGTTTTCAAGAGGCTCACCGTACACAGGGAAGCAGTATCCACCGGTTTTCCAGTCGATGTTTGAACCGTAGGTTTCCTTCCACGTGGAAAAGATACGCAAACTTTCAATAGCCGTGGTTATTTTTGCACCATCGGAATGAGTCGCTCTAACCCCACCGATAGCAGCTTTGTTTTCGCCCTGGCCTGCACTTGCCCGCTTTTCAATGACCAGAACCTTCAGACCGCTTTCAGACAGAAACAGAGCCGCCGGGTTTCCCACACTTCCGGCACCGACTACTATGACATCATATGTATTATCATTCATTGTCTTTTCTCTCCGCTCTAAGAAAATCACCGAGGTGAACTTCTGCAATGAAGGGCCTGACTGTCGGTCTTGTAACTTTACTGATATCTATACCTTCTTCACGGTAGATACGCAGGATTTGATCCGTGCATGTTTTACCACCGCAAGCCCCCATCCCGGTGCGGATAGTTGCCTTGAGCTGGTTCATATCCATAACTCCTGCACGTATCTGGGCCACAATCTCGCTTTTTCGTACCCGCTCACAGAGGCAAACAATGGGATCATCAGATGTTTCTGTTTTTTCCGGAACAGATTCATCATCAAGGGGCCGAAGCCGGAAACCTGCAGCTTTGTTACGCAATTCATACGGCACTTCAAGTGTCAGAAGCTTACGCCGATCGCCGCGGTACTCGCTCACAACGGATATCACGCGCCCTTCTCCGATGATTTCACCTTCGATATCGGTGATTTTCAGTACGCCCTTGCCACCGCCGGGGCTGTCATCAAGGAACTCATAGGGGAAAGTAACTCGTGCTGTTTTGCGGGTTGGATCCTGCCTGATATCCACCAGGGTAATTGCCAGTCCCGGACATGCGAGAACGCATTTTCCACAGCCAAAACACTTCCCCGTAAATTCCGGAAGCCCCATAATGCTGCCACGGATATTTATACTGTCCAAAGGACAAGCCATGGTGCACGGATTACACGGAATCTCCTGCACGCAGTGAATCACCGGGTGCACGGGAAGCTCCCGCTCCGTACGTGTTTTGTAAAGTTCGGCATTTTTCATAAAGGATTCAAGGGAGTATTCCCCATCCCTGGCACTCTTTTCAACGCCGAAATCACTGGAGAAACGCCCCGTAGTCAGAGAAAACTCTCCAGGATTCATTTCAAAGATGCGTCTGCCATAATCATTGAATATTACGGCGGAGGTAAAGGCCTGAGGGCGATCTTTCCATGTGATACCCGGACGGCTTTTAAGAATTTCCGAAAGGGTTTTCCACTCCGATGGGATGGTCGTATCGATACCCATTTCCCGGGCTATTGTGCGACCGGTAATCCTGCCGGAGAAAATTGCGGCGCTGGCTTCAGCTATTTCCTCTGCATCGCCGGCGCTGAAGGTCTTCACTCCAAACTCCTGAGCTTTCGTCTGAAGTTCATTAACCGGGGAAAGACCTACGGCAACAAGCACCGTATCCACGTCAAAAGTCTTTTCGGTGCCAGGGAGCGGCTTGAAGTTTTTATCAATAGCGGCGATTGTTATCTGCTCAGCTTTCTCATGTCCGTTTACCCGCAGAACCGTATGAGATGTCCACACGGGCACACCGAGTCGTCGAACTTTATCATCGTGAACCTTGTATCCACCGCAAACGGGAAGTGCTTCTACAAGACCCGCTACATCTATCCCGGCCTGGAGCGCGTGATAAGCAGCGATAAGTCCAACATTTCCCCCGCCGATTATGAATATGCGGTCTGAACTTTTAATTAAATCGCGGTTTACAAGGGTCTGGAATGCTCCCGCTCCATACACTCCGGGGAGATCACTGCCGGGAAATACCAGTGTGCGCTCACGGGCCCCCGTGGCTATCAGGACGATTTCAGGCTTGATTAAAAGCATCTGACCCCGCTTGGCTACACCGAATGTTTTATCCCAGTAAGCGGCAACGACAGTTGAGTCGAGCCATACATCTATTTTATCCGACTGCATGACTTTATCCGAAAGGATGTGTCCGATGTCGATGCCCCGGGTTCCGGCGTAACAGTCCGCCACGGAACCAAAGAAATTGTGGGTCTGCAAACTGAGTTTACCCCCCAGTTCGCCCTTATCATCACAAATAATGCTTTTAATACCAAAAGATGCAAGTTCCAGAGCAGCGTTGAGTCCTGCAGGACCGCCACCGATGATTAGAACCTGCGTTTCAAAAACGTCAGAAGTGGGATCCCCCGATATGGGTTCGTCATCCGTGAGGGGTGGAAGCCCGTCAAGGCTTTCCACAACCATGCCTTCCGCAAGAGGTGTCATGCATGATTTAACAGGTTTTTTATTGACCAGCACCATACACTGGCTACACTGACCGTTGGCGCAGAAAATACCCTGAGCTCCATTGTCCCGGTGGTGATGCCCGAAAATCCTGATGCCGTTTGCGTAAAGAGCGCTACTCACGGCCTCGCCCTCAAAAGCGCTGATCTGCCTGCCGTCGAAAGAAAACCAGACTTTTCGCCCGGTTCTACTTCCAAGGATCGGATGGTTTAAAATCCTGCTGCTCATCTTTAACTCCCGTACATTTCTGACATGTATCGTGAAAATATTGACAATTTTAAATATATGACTGTAAAGAGTTTTAGCAAATGAATTACCCCGCGAATATCGTTCTAAAACACATTCAGAATCTGGTCAAGGATGACCTTAAAAAGTTTTGGGAGAAAGTTAGTTGCTGGTTTGAGAAATTTGATTTTAACCTGACTACATAATTATAAAATCGAACTTCATGTAAACGACCCTGTTTTCCTGTTTCTGCGTTCCTGATTTCCTGCTTCTGATTCCCTGCACATCTGATTCTTAACGTGCAATCAGGTAGTCAGGGGTCAGGCGCAGCAACAGGCCGTAAACATTCAGCATTAATTTACAATTTTAAAATGACCTTCAGATTAACGGCCCTGATTCCCTGCATGCCTGATTTCCTGATTTCCTGCGAACCTGCTACTTTATTGAAGAGGAGGGTTTATGAACACACCACATGCCCATGGTGCTGTAGACGCCTTCAACGAGGTTTGAAATCATCAGGCCTTTTACCGTTTTCTTACTGCATTTTCGTTCACCGTACTTTTTAAACGGATAAAAAACAGTGCCACCTTTCAGTTTCACTACAAGCCAGTAAGCTCCGCCGGTTCCCTGACGGACTTCAAAGGGACTGAATTCCGAGGTTTTCTTTTTACCGCTCCCCCCCGTCGTCGTACTCTGGGGATCACTTCCGGGAGCATCCAGAATTGTCCGCTGGGTGTAAGAATACAGCGTTGAGAAATCACTGCGGACTGAGCAATTGGATCCCTTGAATTTGATGTCCAGCATACGATAATCTGCAAAACTGGTTGTGGTCATTGTCCCCACAGTGGATGAATATCTTGAAGCATGCAAAAACCGTTTTTTCCCGCGAAGATAACCCTCCATGGCCGTGAGTCTCCGGGGTAACTTAATTTCAGAAAGAGCCTGTGAGTACATCATTGACTGAGAAAGCTCTTGAAACACTTTAAGAATCAATTGGCGGTTCTGGAGCGACTGGGACGTAAAATTGTAATCTGAAGCAATCATTGTACCCATAACCGCTGCGTGGTCTTTTGTCGTAATCATTGTACTGGCTGCCTGCAGAGCCATAGCCGGGGTATATCTGGACCCTTGAGCAGAACCCACAAGCATGCTGATAATCAGTTTATTACCGTTTTTCAGCGCCATTTCGTAAGTCTGCACGCGCCACGTTACGGGCCACTTCTTGTAAACGCCAGTAAGAATCCTGTTTTTCAGTACAGTTTTTGCCCAACTCTCAAGGGTTGCCTTTGGATCTGCTGGTTTTTCCAGCCACAGTTCCAGAAATACCGGGAACTTATAATAGTTCTGCTTTCCGAGCATGTATCCCGTTGGGATACGGCGATCTTCAACCTCTAGGCGCTCCAGAAACGGAGGATCCTCATAAGATGAGTATGAAGATTTTTTGATCGCCGTCGAAAGCGTTGTTTTATAAGCAAAAAACGAGTGACTGTAACCCGCTCCAATAAGGGTTTTTGTTTGTGCATCCGTGTACGGATACGATTTGGGAATATTGGAATATACGGGGCCACTACCGAATAAACTGCCAATCAAAAGCACAAGGGAAAACACTCTCATCTCAAATCTCCTTTTTGTGTGTTCCTTTCTTTTATCGTTCAGATTCGACATTATTCAAATAAAAAACGCAAAAACTGATTTTAACAGGCAGTCAGGGACTCATGGGTCAGGCAAAGCAGCAGGGCTTAAATATTCAACATCAATGTATAATTATAAAAACCGAACTTCAGGTAAACGATCCTGATTCCCTGATCCTGTTCCTGCTCCTGCTTCCCTGTGTCCCTGATTCCCTGATCCTGTTCCTGCTTCCCTGTGTCCCTGCTTCCCTGCGTTTCTGATTCCCTGCGTTCCTGATCCTGATCTTTGACCAACCTGATTTTGAACACCGGATTTTCCGCGTTCGTAGAACGCCTGTAATTAGCCCAGTGCTTCCCCCTCTGGGATCTGGCGTTTTTGTCCCCTCCCTTTTTCCCCTTTTGGTGAGCCGTCTTCGGCGGCGCACCAAAAAGGGAAAAGGGTTATTTTTTCCTGTTTTTTCTGCCCTTTTTATGCAATAAACTGTATCTTTTCCGGCAATTTCGCCGCTATGAAAGGATATCTTATGAAGAAATTATCACTTATTGCCATGCTTTGTGTCGCTGCTTTTTTCGGTTGTGACGACGATGACGATTCCAACAACAACACCGGTTGTACTCCCACCAGTTGTGAAGAGTGGCAGACCTGCAACGAAACTTCCGGCATCTGCGAACTTGATGCAGGTCGTTGCGAAGTCGAAACCGACTGTGAAACCGGCGTAACTACCTGTAATCTTGAAACACATACCTGTGATGACATCAATCAGTGCGACTGTGAAGAGTGGCAGGATTGCAACGAAGATACAAATACCTGTGAACTGGCTGAAGGTCGCTGCGAACTCGAAACCGACTGTGAAACCGGCGTAACTACTTGCAACTTTGAGACACATACCTGCGATGCCATCATTGAATGCAACACCGATAAAACAGCTTCCGGCGTCACTCTTCCTGCAGACACCTGCGGTGATATGGACGAATGTATTGAAAGTTCCGACTGCCCCGAAGATATGAGATGCGAGAACCTCCCCGTGGACGGTGAAGATTTCAGTCGTCCCTGCTGCGTTGAAGGGCCCCGCGGCTGCTCAACTACCGGTGACACATGTGTAGATGAATTTGATTGCGACAGCGGTCTTTGCATCGGCAGAAACGACGGACAGACCTACTGCACCACCCAGTGCGAAGGCCCCGATGATTGTGACGATCCCATTTCTGACTGCGCTGACTTATTCATCATGATGGTCTGCCAGGAACCAGCTGAGTAAGTGTGCTCTCGCGTAGCGAAGCACACAGGTGTAGCGTTCTTTTGCAACGCAAAAAACGCGGGCCAGTAAGTGTGCTCTATACCGCTTCCTGAGTAATACGATTGTGAATTATTCTAAAGAAAATCTTCAGGAAAGAGACCCTGATTGTCCTGTTACTGCTACTGATTTCCTGGTTACCTGAAATTTTTTAACAGGGACTCAGGTAGTCAGGGAAACAGGTAACAGGGTCAGGTCATAAACATCTAATATCAAATTAAAATTACAAAAACTTTAAGCAAATATTCACTTTTTAGATTTCGATCCGTTTACTCATGAAGTGCTCTCGCGTTGCGAAGCACACAGGTGTATCCAGGGGTTCGAATGCTGCGCATCCTTTACCCCTGGCTATTGAAGATAAGGAAAGTTTTGGCTCTCAACATATTTTTTCTACGAAAAAATAGTCTGCCGCCCGTGGAGCGTTTTTTTGCAAAAATCGCTCTTGATGGCGT
>JAHJMN010000027.1 GCA_018821305.1 Myxococcota bacterium | reverse complement strand
CCGGCGGTAATTATAAAGAAAAAGGCCGTTTGTTTTGTCCAGAACGCACAGGCGAGTAGCAGACCAGAAAAAACAGTTGATTTGAGTGACTTACCTTCAATTAAAACCGCGAGACCAGCAAATAAAAGGAAAAGAAAAAAGGCATCTACCCGGGCGAGATCCAGAAAAGCACCGGTAAAAAAGAAATCCAGAAGAATCAAAAAAATTGCGACAATACCCCCGAATATGCCAAGGGGGATTGCAAATCTAAGAGGTTTCAAGACTCGGACTATAATTACTGAAATGATCGCTCCTGTTCCGACAATTGAAATTAGACTTATTGCGCGGGGAATCTGATAGGACAATTTGAATCCCAGAGAAACCGCATAAGAGACATAATAGTAAAAAGGTGTATAGGCGAAGGGAATGAAATCAACGGATGGCTCACGGTAGAGGGAATTTCCAGCGCCAATCTCAATGATATGAGTCATGACACCGCCTTCCATCCATTCAAGATCGGCGGGGTACGTGAATCGGGAGAAGAGAAAAGGGATAAATTTAATTATTGTATAAAAGGAAATAACAAAAGTGCAGAAAAGCAGCGTTAGAAGAAAGATCTGCCCTGACCATGCAGAAAAAAAACGACCCGCCTTTTTTTCAGTGAAGAGATTCATAAGATTAACTGTCAGCTTAGTGCGGTCGGAGAGACTCGAACTCTCACAGGCATTCACCCACTAGAACCTGAATCTAGCGCGTCTACCAATTCCGCCACGACCGCAAGGCCTTCTCAGGCGTGATGGGGAAAGTACTCAAAATTCCTTTTCTAGTCAAGAGAAAAAATGCTTGACACAATGGGAAAATTTTACTAGATCAGCTTACCGCAATGGAGGTGACTTATGGCGTCCCTGAGTAAACAGACTGAAGCTAAAAGAAAAAACAAACTTAAAAAATCTGGAAAAGCCAGAAAAGCCAAAATGAGTGCAAAATCCACTTCAAGTATGGAAGAACTCTTCGCTGGTTTTGGTGAACCAGGACAAAAAACTCCCGGCAAGTAAATTTCTGTTGAATTTTACATAACTGGAGTCTATAAATACCGGCTGCAACAGGTCGGTTCAGATCGTTGAGGAGTGTATTATGCCTAAAATGAAAACAAACAGTAGTGCCAAGAAGCGTTACAAATTCACTGGTACCGGTAAGGCTAAAAGAGCTTTCGCAAAGAAAAGCCACATCCTTACTAAAAAAACCACTAAGAATAAGCGTAACCTCCGGGGCACAACAGTAATTGATAAAACAAACATGATTGGCCTCAAAAGGCTTATGCCCTACGGTGGCAAATAGAGTACTTCAGGAGATAGAGTTATGCCGAGAGCAAAAGGTGGATTTAAGACACACAGACGTCACAAGAGAATATTGAAGGCCGCTTCAGGTTACTTTCTTGGTCGTGGTAAACTTTGGAGAACAGCTGTAATTCAGGTTCGCAGAGCCTGGGCCGCTTCATTCAAAGGCCGCAAACAGAAGAAACGTGACTTCAGAGGTTTATGGATTCAGAGAATAAACGCTGGTGCAAGACAACTTGGTGTTTCATACTCAAGACTTATCCATGGTCTCAAAGTAAATAATATTGAAATAGATCGTAAAATGCTTTCTGATCTTGCAGTTCGTGAACCAGCGATTTTCAACAAAATCGTGGATTCCGTAAAAGCCTGAATCTGAAATAATTTTTCAATCATAAAGTAACCCGAGAGGTGCATATGACTAAAGCTGATATTATCGATAAAGTATATGAGAGTGTATCCGGTCTTTCCAAGAAAGAAGCAACGGATATCGTTGACAGCATTTTCGGAGCAATCAAAGATACTCTGAAAAAAGGTGAAAGTATTAAAATTAGCGGTTTCGGTAATTTTATTATCAGATCCAAAAACGCCCGTCCGGGTCGCAATCCGAAAACCGGAAGCAATATCACAATTTCTGAAAGACATGTTCTCACCTTCAGACCGAGCCAGATAATGAAAAAGGCTCTGAACGACTGACGTGAAAGATCCAAATCCGAAGGTCTATTCAATATCATATTTGGGCCGTGAAATCGGTGTAAGTATAAATGTTATTGAATTCTGGCTTGAGGAATTCGAAGATATCGGTTTCAGTTGTGATACTGATGGTAGGCTGACGGAATCTGCATGGAATCTGGGAAAGCTTATCAGAAGACTCATTTATGAAGAGGGTTTTACTCTTCGTGGTGCTAAGAGAAGATTGAGGGATTTCGATTCGAATTTTCTTGACACCAGATTTGATATGGATATAAATGATGACCGTGTTTCGGAGCACTTGGGTGTTTTAAAGCACGAAGTTGAGGAAATGCTTGAGTTAATTAAAAAATTCAAGTGATTCTCAATCGGAGCGTGGCGCAGCCTGGTTAGCGCACTTGACTGGGGGTCAAGGGGCCGGAGGTTCAAATCCTCTCGCTCCGACTGAAAGACGCGGTTACTCGCGTCTTTTTTTTTATCAAAACACAGACCTGCAATAAAAATCAAATTCATGGTACGGGGAAGCAGAAACAGGGAAGCGGGGAAACAGGGAAGCAGGAAGGGCAGAGCAGGGAGCAGGGGAGCAGGGAAACAGGGAAGCAGGGAAGCAGGGAAACAGGGAAGCAGGGAAGCAGGGAGGCAGGGAAGCAGGGAAGCAGGGAAGCAGGGAAACAGGGAAGCGGGGAAACAGGGAAAGCAGGGAAGGCAGGGAAGCAGGGAAACAGGGAAGCAGGGATGGATCGATTCTTATTCCCATTCTTTTCCCAAGGAATTGGGCCGTTCGGCCCAATTCCGCACGTCATGAAATGACACCATCTTCAATAGCCAGGGGTAAAGGATGCGAAGCATTTGCGCCCCTGGAGCGCAGTGAATCAAAACCAAAAGCCATGAAATGGCGGTCAGGGAAGCAGGGAAGGCAGGGAAGGCAGGGAAGGCAGGGAAGCAGGGAAGCAGGGAAGCAGGGATGGATCGATTCTTATTCCCATTCTTTTCCCAAGGAATTGGGCCGTTCGGCCCAATTCCGCACGTCATGAAATGACACCATCAAGAGCGATTTTTGCAAAAAAACGCTCCATGGGCGGCAGACTATTTTTTCGTAGAAAAAATATGTTGAGAGCCAAAACTTTCCTTATCTTCAATAGCCAGGGGTAAAGGATGCGAAGCATTTGCGCCCCTGGAGCGCAGTGAATCAAAACCAAAAGCGGGGACTGATTATTACATACTATTTCAGGGAGAAGATTTTTAGGTTGTTTTCCGAGCAGAGAATAGCGAGTTTCGCTCCATCGGGTGAGATCCCCATGGAGTCAATTTTACAGGTTCCTGCGTCAAGAGGAGTAGCGGCTTTTCCGTCAGAAACCATGAGTTTGTTATTTTCATTATAGAAAATATGTTTTCCTGTAGGGTGGACAGCAAACTTTCCTGAGCCGGCTTTCTTCGCTTCTTTTCCATCATTGAGAATAATGTCCATGGGAATTCTCACCATTCGGCGGGCGCCTTTTTCAACGGTGTATTCTGCGAGTTTACAGTGAGACGCAAAACTGAAATCCCCGATAAGGGCCGCTTTGCAGATGCTCGTATCTTTAACTACCTGAGATGTCATCTCGACGCTTTTACCGGAAGATATGCTGTAGTAAACAACGGCATTTTTATTGTCATTTTCAAATGCAGCATAGTACCAGTCACCGAAAATTCCCGAAGTCTCAAGGCATTCGGTGCATTTCAGTTTGTGTTCTCTTTTGCCTTCAGATGTCCATGGTTTCCCACTGTTTACCGTTACGGAATCTTTGGGCCCATCAACACTTATAAGATCAACATTGATTTTTGAGTTGCTGTTGATAACAGTAACTACGCGGGTACCGTCGGCGGAAAAATGAACCCAGCCATTTGAACCTTCATCAACAGAGTATTCATTAGTTGCAACAGCTCTTCCGGTTTGTGTTTCGATAACCGTGAGACTCTGGGTGTTATCCGTGCCGTCACCGAACCATGAAAGGTAAGCCAGATATTTCCCATCGGGGCTGAATGCAGCGTGAGCGATAATCGGACAAAGGTTTATACAGGGTGGGTTTTCGCACTTTTTATTGCAGCCTTTACCAAAGAACTTTGTGACTTTTACTTTTGTAATAAGATAAAGTGTATCACCGGACCAGGCAGCAATTAGATCGGAAACCGGTGAAAAAGCAGCTCCAAGGAAATAAGCAGGGTCAACGGGATTGTGTTCATTTCCTTTTACTATAAGGCTTTTGGATGCTTTTTTTCCTGTCCAGAGAAAGGCTGTTCCATCATTTGCCAGAGTCATGAACTGATATTTTCCAGGAAGTTTAAGATCCTGCTCCATTTTCATTTTTCCTGAAAAAGGAACGACTTTGACTTTGTTGTCGACTACGGGAGCAGGAACTACCGGTTTTTTTACGTCCGGTTTTTTTACGTCCGGCTTCATATCCTTTGGATCCGCGGTTTTGGGTACTTCCTTCATATCAACTTTGCCAGCTTTCATGTCGCCAGATTCAGTAGTTTTTGAATCTGTTTTTTCTTTTTTTCCACATGAAAACAATGTAAGTGATGTAATTAAAACAAAAATAAATGAAATCTTCATTGTAAGAAATCCTCCTGAGGTCACGAAACATAACATAAAAAATAGTTAGTGGGGAGTAGTTTTAAACTCTGGCATTTGCTGCTCCCAGTTTGCCTGTTTCATGTTTTCATGTAATTCATACAACACTATTGATACTACAGGTAGATAGGCATTCAGGAAATCAGGGGCAGGAGAAATAACAATATCAAATAATACGCCTTAACCGATCAGCATTGGGTCTAGTCGTCGGTGGTGCGACCGTCGAAGTAGTCAGCGTCAAAGGAACTTACATCAGGCCAGAAGCCGCCTTTGGCCCGGGCAAGATAAGTGTAATAAGCCGCTCTCCAGTGGCTGGGATGATAAATTACGCCAGTATTCAGATAATGCTGAGATGTGGAGTAAATGACGTTGCAGTCTTTAATGGTGATGTCAGAAGGACAACCGTAGTCACTGAATATTGCATGGCGGTAACTCATGCCACCGCTACCGGGAGTTGAACTCCCCTGGGATGAGAAATATTTGAATCCGATAATATCGCCGGTATGGGTTTCATGAACGTTGCCGGCACTGTCGAGGAAACCCAGGAATACAACGGCATGCCCGGTACCTGTGGTGCGGTTGATATTGACGACGCTGCCGGGAACCAGACGCTCAAAGGGAACGTTCATACCCATACCGAAATGTCTCAGAGCATCGGCACTTCCCCCGGAATCGATGTCGTCGTAATTTACCCAGATATGGGCTTTGATATCTTTTGCAGAAAGGTACTGCCACGCTCGTTTGGGCAGGAAATCCCAGACGGAAGTATCCTGAGTGTCATCAACGTAAAGCTGCATGGCTGTGAGGATTATCTCGAGTACTGCCGCAACGCACATGGTTTTATTCGGGGTTCCCGTTTGGGGAATTGTACCATAGGGGCCGTATTCGATATCGTGGGTTAGAACACTACCAATATCATAGCCTAAAAGTCCGTAATTATTATAAATCCATGTTGTAGCGCTCACCATATAATCCCCAAACAGAGTATTGCCAGGGAAATCCCGCTCGCGAAGCGTGATGTTGAGCGTGTATTCTCCGACCATGCCCTGATAGGAGTCAAGGACTACGTAATATGTGCCTGCGGTGAGTTCCATGACGATCTTGTGGTTTGCCCGTTCTACAAGAGTCACGGGAGATATTGAAGAAAGAAGGTGTACGTCGATATCGGCCCCTGCAGGTTCCGGAAGAAGAATTTCTGCTGCAAAGTACACCGGGCGATCCACGGTGAAAGTATAAACATATTCAGGACCGCTTTCATCCAGAGTGTTCGGCGGATAACTGTCAATGGAATCTGACGAACTTTGAGCTGTGTTGCGCGTATCGACGAATACAAAGGGAAGGGCCACGGGATTTCCGCCTAAAACAACGGGATCGTTGACTGTTCCCTGAAACCAGGGCTCAAAAGAAACGGTGAGATTATAGTTGCCGGCCATGGGAGAGCCGGATGAAACGTATGTATCAAGGCTCAGGTAATATGTACCGGGTTCGAGAGTTTCAGTTACCGCGAGATTTGCTCTTTCGATGAGATTTACGGGGTTTACGGAACTCAAAAGATGAATGTCGATATCCACTCCGTCCGGTTCCGGGCTGGCAATGGAAGCACGTACGGTCATTTTGCGGGGAAGCGTAAACATATAAATGTATTCCGGGCCGCTTTCGTCCACGGTGCTTGGTGGATAATCGTCGATTTCATCGGAAATACTGTCGGAAGTGTTACGCGAATCGCTGTAGGTGTTTCCGTCGGGATTCACGGGGATTATGAAGGGATCCTGAATGGTGCCATCGTGCTCAACTTCTTCGCAGGCATCGCCGATCCCGTTTGCGTTTGAATCTGCCTGATCGGCGTTGGAAACGAGGGGGCAGTTATCGCAGGCATCACCGACACCGTCATTATCTGAATCATCCTGCCCGGGATTGGCAACAGCGGGGCAGTTGTCATCATCGTCGTCGGTGCCGTCACCGTCTACATCCACGGGAATCAGTTCGTCGCAGAGATCACCGATGCCGTCATTGTCAGAATCCGCCTGGTCGTGGTTTGGAATATTAACGCAGTTGTCTACGCTGTCTAAAACGCCGTCGCCGTCTGAGTCGGAATCCAGACCTTCACAGGCATCGCCAACACCGTTTCCATCGGAATCTGTCTGAACATAGTTTGCCACCATGGGGCAGTTATCTCTCACATCGGGGATGCGATCGCCATCGGAGTCCGCACGGCACTCGCCTTCAAAATAAACCTGATTATTTTCGCAGGTTGTAACAGTGCCGTCTGTTCCGGAGCAGGCAGCGAAGAGAAGAAAAGCAGCGGAAAAAAGAGTATATTTCATATGAAAACTCCTGATGGATGGGGGGAAACGTGAGAATTTTGCCCGGAATATACTGAAAAACCCGCAAGGGCAAAATCTCCGCCAGACCGCTTAAACAAAAGCGGTATAAATGTTTTAATTTGTAACGGACGTCACTGCAAGGATCTTTTTTTAAAATCAATATAAATTGGGTTTGAATCAAAAATGGGCATGGGTTAAAATGCGACGGAATTTTCCTGAAGTTATCGTATTTTTCGATAATATGACACGCACTCATGGTCTGAATCAGCGTATTTTCCTGCATTTCAGACTGTTTCAAAGGAGACAAAATGCCCCGGATAATAAGCGGAAAAGAAGCAGCAGCTATGATTTCCAGCGGTGATCGCATTATGGTCGCCGGTTTTCTGGTTTCCGGCTGTCCAGAATACCTCATGGACTGTTTGTACGAGCGAGATATCGATAACCTCCACCTGATTGCCATCAGCACGGATTACGATGATCGCGGCATAGGCCGGTTGATTTCAAAACCCCACGTAAAAACGCTGCAGGTTTCGCACATTGGCACCAACAGGACGACTCAGACCCGCTACAAAGCCGGGGAGATCGACATCGAGTTCGTACCTCAGGGCATTTTAATGGAACGAATCAGAGCCGCCGGTGCGGGCCTCGGTGGTATTTTCAGCCCCGTTGGTGTCGGCACGGTAATAGCTGAGGGAAAACAGACTCTGGAAGAAAACGGGCGAACCTATATCCTTGAAAAGCCCATCCACGGGAAGTACAGCCTCATCAGAGCTAAAAAAGCTGATAAGCTCGGTAATCTCGTCTACAACAAGATGGCACGCAATTCAAACACTGTCATGGCCATGGGGGCAGACATCACCATCGTTGAAGTTGATGAAATCGTTGAAGTTGGTGAACTGAGTCCCGAAGAAGTTGTTACACCGGGTATTTTCGTTGATTACATTGTTAAAAAGGGGGAATAGACCATGGAAAAAGATAATAAAAGGGATATGATCTCCCGCAGAATAGCAGCAGAACTCAAAGACGGTGATTACTGTAACCTTGGAATAGGGCTTCCCACGGGAGTTGCAAACCACATTCCCCCGGGAATTACCGTTTATTTTCAAAGCGAAAACGGAATCCTCGGTGCTGGTCCTAAACCGGAGCCGGGAATGGAAGAAGCAGATCTCATTAATGCCGGAGGCGGGCCAATTACAGCCATTCCCGGAGCAAGTTATTTTGATTCCTTCTGGAGTTTCTCAATGATTCGCGGCGGTCACGTTGATATGACGGTTTTAGGTGCCCTTCAGGTGGATCAGGAAGGCTCCATCGCGAACTGGATGATTCCCGGCAAAGTTGTACCGGGCATCGGCGGCGCAATGGATCTCGTAAGTGGTGCAAAGCAGGTCGTTGCCGCCATGGAGCACATGGATAAATACGGTAATTCGAAAATCATGAAAAAGTGCAATCTTCCCCTTACGGGCTATCGCGTTCTCACCCTTATTGTCACTGACATGGCAGCTATGCGTATTACACCGGAAGGTTTGCTCCTTGTTGATCTCGCCGAAGGTGTTTCTCTTGACGATGTAATCAAAGCTACCGATGCGGATCTAATTATTCCGGACAACGTTGGAACTTTTAACTGAGCATACTGAAAACCCATGCTTCCCGCCATTCATACTCAAGATCTTGATATCATCATCTGTTCCAAAGAACATGCCTCCCTCTACGCTGATTTCGTTTTGCGAAACAAGGCTTTTCACGGACCCTGGGACCCCCTGCGTCCTGATGAATATTACTCGGTGAAGTACTGGGAGCGGGAACTTTCAGCCAGTAAAAGCATGGTTGAGGCAGGGAGTTTTTTCCGGTTTACGGTTTTTGAAAAAGACAAACCGAAAATGATCATTGGCCAGTGCGCCCTGAGCAACATCGCCCGTGGTGTTATGCAGTCGGCAAACATGGGATACGCCCTCGACAGGCGTTTTACCGGGCGCGGCTACATGACGCAGACAGTACTTGCCGTGGTCGATTATGCCTTCGGAGCTCTGAATCTGCACCGGATTCAAGCAGGATACATGCCCCATAACCGCAAAAGCGGCAAAGTCCTGAAAAGATGCGGTTTCCGCATTGAAGGATACGCGAAAAACTACATTCTCATTGATGGCAAATGGGAAGATCACATCCTCACAAGCCGCACCAACCACAACTGGACAGTGTGATAATGCGTGCAAAAAACTCAGAAATCAGGAAGCTAGAACCTGAAACAGTCAAACAGTCTTTTAGACCCAATGCTGTTCGGTTAGCAAATTCAGGTCATAAACATTTAAGGAAGCGGTACAATTCAATTACAATCCTGTTCCGGAAATCCTTCGGCTGGGCCATCTCGCGTTTTGCTGTAATAGTGAGAAAATCGTATAAGAGGCTGTAATTCTTATGTGTATTGAAACGCATAAGTAACAAAGTCATGGATTTTCCCGGATTCAAATAAATTTTCTTGAGACCAAATTTTTAGAATGTGGGCCAATTATTTTTTACCCAAGGCCATCGAAGTTATACCTGAGTCCAAATTTTCTTACCTGAGCACCATCGAGGTCGTACCTGAGTCCATGTGTGTCGTACTTGGCATTATAAACTTCATTTTTAAGATGAAATTTTTAGTTTTGACGATAAGTGAAATAAATTTTCATGCCATTTTTTCCGGAAGGCCGCTGAAAGTTTTTCACCTGACGTTCAGGTTTTATACTTTCGCAAAAAAATACTTTTGTACCTGAGCCCATGGAAAAAGCACAAGACCCACGGAAAAAAAACCTGAGCAGTTTTTTCCGTACCTCTTGCCCACGAAGACCGGCATAGCATCGGATTACAAAAATATTTTAATCATTCAAAGTGGAAATCGACCGAGCTGACGGTGACGCAAACCCAGTTGAAAATGCGTTCAATAGAAAGAAAAAATACTTCAATCCATTTTTTTTCGACTTTTTATGCAACCGCCGTGAAACCCCTTCGATAATAAAAAGCGGTCGATGAAAAATGATTTTCCCCGACCCACTTAAACAACACTTCCATTGAACGGGCAATGACGCCCAAATACTAAAATGGCCACAGGCCAAAGGAGTTTCATTATGGTTGGAACCGATAAAAATTTACGACTTGCCGGAAGGCTTCTCAGAGTCATCGAACGTCACGCAAATGCACACCCTTCCCTCGGATGGATTAAAGAAAGTGCCGAAAAAAATGCCCGGGATTTCATAAATGCTGCAGCGGTATACAGTACTTCTTCCATCGCACGATTAAAAGAACGAAAAGAGGGTCTTATTGCTCTTGATGAACTCAAAGTACTTCTCAAGGGCTACATTCCAATGATTTCTTCCTTCTACCCTCTTGCAGAAATCAATATCACAAACATTACAGGTAACACACCGGATGACACCCTTCGATTTACGGAACGGGTTTTAGAAGTTATCCAGTCTCAATCAAACGCTGCGGATAATCAACTAGTCACCGAATTTATCACAAGGGTTTCCGCTTCGTGGGAAAAGGCCCTGAAAGAATGGACCGAATACGAAAACGCCGATGAAGAACTTCGTAATGCTTCAAAAAATCTCCAGTCGGCAAAAGCCCTGTTCAACACTGACCTTGGCATCATCAGACGCACCCTCGCCGCCGTCCTCGGTCGCACTCACGCCGACGTAAGAAAACTAATGATTTCATCCTCCTACACCCCTGACCCCGAAGATCCCCAGACCCCACCCGAACCCTGACCCTGCAATTTTAAAAATCAAACAGATGAATCCAAAAGACACCTGATATCCTGTTCCTGTTCCTGATTCCCTGTGTACCTGAAAAACCAAATCAGGGAGTCATAAACAGACAAACAGGCAAACAGGGGCAGGGTTGTAATCATTCAGCATCAATACATAATTACAAAAGATAATAGTTATCAACTCAATGAAAACTCCAAACAGGTAGGCTAAAAATCAAAACGTAGCCTCCGCGTTCGTAAGAACGCCTATGGATAGCCCGGAGCTTCAGCTCCGGGATCTCGGGCGCGCACCCCCCTTTTTCCCCACCCTGCGCCGCCTGCGGCGGCGCAGGGGGGGGAAAAAGAAGTAAACATCAACGAAACCCGGGGTTTACACCCCGGGCTGAAAAGCTTTCGTCCTCGCGGACTCATGATCAAGATCCGTTCATTCAGCGTCGCAATGGGATACAGGGGTGCGATCATTTACGTCTATGTGATTACCCTCTTCGCATTTCGCGGTGCGAAATTGCCGTACCCGCCACCCACCAGGGATTTTCAATGCCTTCGGCATTTTTAATCCCTTTGCTTACACCGTTTTTCGCAGAAAAACGGTGAATATGTGTGAGCCAAGTTTTGGCTCCTTTTCCTGAGTTTCTTTTGAGGTCGGTGGGTTGCAGCCGGATTTGCGTAATTCCGTGTTGTTCATGATCCACAAAATCAGGTCCCGTGTTTGAATTCATGGAAATCAGGGCCGATACCTCCATACAATACCGGATTTTCCGCGTTCGTAAGAACGCCTCTCGATAGCCCGCTGTGTAATTCCGTGTTTTTTTATGATCCGTTCATTCAACTCCGGTGTTTGAATTCATGGAAATCAGGGCCGATACCTCCATACAATACCGGATTTTCCGCGTTCGTAAGAACGCCTATGGATAGCCCGGAGCTTCAGCTCCGGGATCTCGGGAGCGCGCACCCCCTTTCCCCCTTTACTGCGCCGCCGCAGGCGGCGCAGTAAAGGGGAAAAGGAAGTAAACATCAACGAAACCCGGGGTTTACACCCCGGGCTGAAAAGCTTTCGTCCAAGGCGACTCATGATCATGCCGGATACAGGAATCAGGGAGACAGAAACAGACAAGCAGGCAGGCAGGGGCGTGATTCTGTGGCTTATCAAGAAGGTCCAGTCAGTTTGTTCTTATAATCGGTGTTGAAAAATCATTTGGGCGTGGTAGATTCTTTTGAGTAAAGTGGAGAAAGTGGATGAAATGAAGTTTCTGATGTGGATTTTGTTTTTTTTAGCGTTTTCCTGCGATGGTCCTGAGGGAACCAATCAGGATGCGGGAAAGGATGCGGGAAAGGATGCGGGGGATGACATTGATGTTATCGACATCGTTGATGTCTCAGACATTACCGATGCCGTAGATGCCGACGGCGATGTAGATCCCGGGCACGACCCTCATCAGATAGCAGTAAGTTCCATGGCAAGAGCGTATGGTGCCTACTATCCATACATTTTTTATATCGAATTATGGGATTCATCTCATAACAGAGTTTATGTTATTAATATTGAAACTAAGCAAATTGAATTAGCACAAAATATTCCATATCTTTCTGCATCCATTATGGTACCTGCTCCTTGGGAAAACTCTGTTTATTATAGTGCTTACTCATACCCTGTTGGTGGCTTTCCTTCTGAAACACCAATAGATAATTATTTATTTAAATTAAATATTGAAACGCTGGGTATTACCGATGTTACTTCCCTATTTACGAATGTTCGATCTCCCGAATGCGAATTAAATAACGGGGTTGCTAAAATTCAGTCAATTGATCCTGAACGGGGCTGGTATCTTTTTGATTGTCACTATGTAGTTAACAGTACAAGTTATAAAGAACTATACAGGATCAATATAAATACTCAGGAACTGCAGTATGTCACCGATGGGGTTGAGGTCTATTTTCACACTCACGGGTACACAAGGCCATGGCATATAAATCGAAACTACATTGTTTCCACTTTTTCCGATCGATATGAGAATGTTTATTCAGGTTACAAGAGACATATGGTCTATGATCTTTCCGGGGATACTCCTTCAGTGATCTGGGACGGTCGCTCCCTTGCGGAAGCAAACGGTTCTGCCGGGCAGGTTTCATCCGATAATTACTTCTGTGAAGTCAGGCTGGGTGATAACACCTATGATGTTGTCTGTGAAAATCTGATTTCAGGAGACATAATAACCGCCCCCCAGTGGTTTGCACAAAAAGATTCTACAAAACCAGTAAGCACTGAACTTCCACATCTTATAGGCTGGACTGAAGGTTCCGGCTCTGTAGGAGAACACAATGGATGGCTGCAATCAGTATTTCTAAAAGATTTGTATTTATGGGACAAAAGCAGCGATGTAATCCGTCAGGTCACATGGGATCGCACCGCAGGATATTACGGAATTCCAGCGATGATCCCCGGAGATCCTGAATACCGCTGGATACTCTACTGTGGCCCCTCAAGTGATTACGGAATACAGTTATATGTAAAAGACCTCCGCGCCTCCGGCATAATAAACGCCCAGGGCCACCTGATCCCCGAAAAGTAAGTTTAAGTTTCAAAAAAGTGAAGAGTCCTGTTGCTGATTGCCTGAATTCCTGAAAGCGCAGGAAACAGCGAGTCAGGTCCAGAAGCAGGCAGACAGGGGTGTTGTCCTGCGGCTTATCAAGATGCTGGAAGTTTGTTTGATTTAAACAGGTGCAACCCCTTCAGGGTTGATATGTTGCGGGGCAGAGATCCAGGGATTTTCGATTCTTTCCGAATCATCAATCCCTTCGCCAGGGTGAGTGAAGCACGTTGTGGCTCTTTTTCCGGAGTTTCCATAGAGGTCGGTGGGTTGCAACCGGATTTGCGTAATTCCATGTTGTTCATGATCCGTTCATTCAGGACCTGTGTTTGAATTCATGGAATCAGGGCCGATACCTCTATACGATATCGGATTTTCTGCGTTCGTAAGAACGCCTATGGATAGCCCGGAGCTTCAGCTCCGGGATCTCGGGCGCGCACCACCCCCTTTTCCCCTTTACTGCGCCGCCGCAGGCGGCGCAGTAAAGGGGAAAAGGAAGGAAACATCAACGAAACCCGGGGTTTACACCCCGGGCTGGAAAGCTTCCGTCCTCGCGGACTCATGATCATGATCCGTTCATTCAGCGTCGCAATGGGATACAGGGATGATGTCATTTACGTCTATGTGATTACCCTCTTCGCATTTCGCGGTGCGAAATTGCCGTACCTGCCACCCACCAGGGATTTTCAATGCCTTCGGCATTTTTAATCCCTTCGCTAATATGTGTGAGCCACGTTGTGGCTCCTTTTCCGGTGTTTCCTTTTGAGGTCGGTGGGTTGCAGCCGGTTTCGCATAATTCCGTGTTTTTTATGATCCGTTCATTCAGGTCCCGTGTTTGAATTCATGGAAATCAGGGCCGATACCTCCATACAATACCGGATTTTCCGCGTTCGTAAGAACGCCTATGGAT
>JAHJMN010000003.1 GCA_018821305.1 Myxococcota bacterium | reverse complement strand
CCTGTTTGCCTGCTCTCCTGTTTAAAAAATCAGGTACACAGGGAAACAGTAACAGGAACAGGACAATCAGGGTCTTGTGCCTGAAGGGGCATCACAAGTACTGAATTGAAAGCGGTCTTTATGCCACAAAAACACTTTCCTTCAAAGTAAACGCCCTGCTCCTGACCCCTGTTTTCCTGACTTCCTGTTTTCCTGTAATTAATATACGATGTCGTATTTATTAATTATTTCTTTCCAAATTTCACTAACCGATCAGCATTGGGTCTAAACGCTGGATCAGGCTTTGGGATGAGTTTGATCGTATACTTCCATTAGTTTAGCGAGGCTGACTTGCGTGTAAATCTGAGTTGTTGAGAGATTCGCATGGCCGAGCATCTCCTGAATTGCTCTCAAATCCGCACCGGAATCCAGAAGATGGGTGGCAAAACTGTGTCGCAGGGCATGGGGGGTAACGTCGGAACTCAGCCCCGTAAGATTCCTGTATTTTTCAACAATTTTGGCAATGCTCCGGTCCGAAAGTCGCGTTCCACGGTTATTCAAAAGGAGTGCCTTCTCATTCAATGCCGGTTTAAATTCATCGCGTGTTTTCAGATATACTTCAAGGACTTCATTGCATTTGCCGGATACAGGAACGAGTCGATCTTTGGCTCCTTTTCCCATTTCCACGAGAAAAAACGTCCCCGATGCTCGCTGCACAATGGACGAAAGATTGAGCGCGGCGGTTTCACTGCGACGAAGGCCGCTTCCATAGAGTATTTCGAGTATAAGTCTGTCGCGGAGACCTGAAGGCGTTTTTGTGTCCGGTGCGTTCAGGAGATTGAACGTTTCATCAACACCTACGGGGTGGTGCAGCATTCGATCGGGCTTTGGACGCCCGAGAAGTTCCGCCGGATTTGCAGAGATATAGCCATTTTCCAGTAAAAACCGCCCGAAGGTAGACAGAGCACTCAGTTTCCGGGAAAGAGTCTTCTTTGAGTTTGTCTTATAAAGATCTGCGAGGAAAAAACGCAGGTTATCGATATTGAACGATTCTATTCCATAGTTTGCACTGGTATTTGATGCTGTAAAATCAATAAACTGGAAGATATCAGAGTGGTACGCCCGCACGGTATGTGCCGATTGGGTGGCCGAATTTTCAAGCCAGCGTGTAAACAAATCGAGATACTCAAAAAGCGTCTTCATGTTAACTTTTCTACACACTAAGCAAAAAAAACTCAAAAAAACGGCAATTTTTTTCGCAACCGATGGGAATATTCTGCTACTAATACATAGCGGTTAAAAATTTCACACTGCAATGGAGGATTGATATGAAAAGAACACTTATACTTCCCGTAATAATTGCCCTGGCAACTCTCACCGGTTGTCCAAGCGCCGGTATCTACCGGTCAGCAAAAACCCTGGAAAAAGGCGAATCGGATTTCGGTATGTCATTCAGTTATGTAAACATCAAAACGAAATACACCGGTGATGATCCTGATTTGCAGGGTGCAGAATCCTATGGCATTTCCCTTCCCAACCTGATTCCCGAACTCAACTACCACATCGGTGTTGGAAACAACATGGAAGTTGGTGGTCGTATTGCCCTTGGTTCTCTCATGATGGAACTCGATTTCAAATACAGATTCTATACTGATGGCAAACTTCATATGGCCGTCCAGCCTGCAGTAGGCTACCGAACAGCGGTCATCGTTAAAGGTACGCACTTTACCATGCCCCTTTTAATGACCTATGAACTTTCCGACATGGTTTCCCTTAATGCTTTCGTGTACTCAAGTTACATTAAATGGGAACCTACTGATGGTACTCCGGATCCCGACAGTGACGACAATGCCTGGTTTGTTGAAGGTGTTACCCTCGGTGGCGGTTTCGGCGTTAAAATCACCGGCGAAAACTTCTACATCATGCCCGCTATCGACTTCTCAAGACTCGTTGTTTCCACAAATGGCGATCGCAGTGACTGGGTAACAGACTTTGTAATCTTCGGTGTTTCCTTCGGCTGGATCGGTGGCAAAGAAATGAAGAAACTCAAAGAAATGGACCACAAACTCGACCGAATCGAAAACAAAATCGACCGCATGTAATCCCCCCCTTCTAGACCCAATGCTGCTCGGTTAGTGAAATTTGGAAAGAAATAATTAATAAATACAACATCGTATAATAATTACAGGAAAACAGGAAGTCAGGAAAACAGGGACAGCAGCAGGGCGTTTACTTTGAAGGTAAGTGTTTTTGTGGCATAAAGACCGCTTTCAATTCAGTACTTGCGATGCCCCTTCAGGCACAAGACCCTGATTATCCTGATTCTGATACTGTTTCTGACTTCCTGAATGTTCTTGCTTTTATTAAAGTATGTTATTTTTGTT
>JAHJMN010000026.1 GCA_018821305.1 Myxococcota bacterium | reverse complement strand
GGTTTTCTCCTTTCTTTAATAATTTCAACGATATAATACATGATTCTGTGTATTTTGTCGATCAAAAAAGTTGAAAACCCCTCTATTTTTTTTACTTTTTTCCTTTTATTTACGCTAACTTAATTTCAGGACACGAACTAAGTAGTTACTGTCCTGTAATTCGCTTCGCGAAGGATTTTATTAAAAATCCTAACAGGCCACTAGTAATATTTTCAACACCTTGCGGTTACTGTCCTGAATAAAAAACTGACGAAAATTTTGATTTTGGGTATTACAGGACATTAACTAATTAAATATACTTGGTGGCTGTTCGTGTAAAGTGGGATATAATAATAAAAATGTGTGGTGGCTGCCAGTCGTAATAATGGTGTTTGGGGCTGTCAGGTTCAGGAGGAGAAGATATGTTAAAAAAATGGTATTTTTAGGATTTCTTGCTGTCTTTGCTATGGCATGTGATGACGATACAGGACCCGCTACTTATAAAAAAACGATCTCTGTATATAATTCTCTAGACTTCCAGACATCAAATTTTATTTGTTCTATTAATTTTGAAGATGCCCGGAATTATAGTCTTTTTGAAGAGCAGTCATCTAGACTTGTAGTACCAGTAAATGTGAGGTTATTTTCCAGTTCCGGTAATTCATTTGATCAAACATTCAGTATTGATTTTAATAACTTCGCTGAAATGAATGGCAAAACAATAACTCTTGCGGATAATCTGAAAGTCACTTTTAATTTCAATTCTGAAGAGAGGTCAGGTTATGAATATTCAAATCCAGTGCACTCGGGGTGGATTCATTTCTTGAGAAATAAGACCGATTTCATAACAATAGAATCCACTGAATCCTCTGCGAGTTTTGGAGTGGAAATTACATCACCTGTTTGGGGTAACTTCAGTGCTGGTGAACAAGTGTATGATTTTACAGATGGGATTGATATATCAGCACAATTGGAGGTGGTAAGATGAGGCCTCTATTTTCAACTCTTACTGCATTTATTTTATTAACTTCATGCCTGCCATCAAGTGTGGAGGATTGGGAACTCAAATCTCAATTTATTTCCATTGATATAAGAGAAAATGGAAAATGCCCGTTTCCACTTCTCGTAATGGTTGAAGGTGATTTTTTCAAGATTTTAGATCAGGACACTCCATATTCATTTATATACTCAAACCCCACGATAGGGCAATTTGGAGGAAATACAAAGAGTATTGATGCTCCGCTATATGGAACTGGAATGTACCAGCAGTGTCGGTTCTACTATATCCCTAATTCATCAGATGCGTCATTCACGTTACACATTATCAATCTTCAGACGGGAAAAGAAGCCCACGAAACGATTAATCTGACACCGATTCAGATAACCGAAATGAGCGGTTGCAAAACCAAATTTACTGCGGATTCATCGGGATTCAAACAGATGAAAAAGTGCGGTGACTCAATGGCCCAAGTTGTTCAATTGACTATAGAACTCCAAACTCCTGAAGATCCAGAGGAATTCAGTTGGATTGATGAGATGGCTGAAACGGCTGAATGCAGCGCTGAAGAATAAAAAACTAGACCGCTTCATTAGTAAAAGGATCGAAAAAAGATAAAAAAGGGGATCGACAAAACGGCAAAAAATTGATCTGATAGGGTAATGAAAATATTATCTATTGATTTAAGAAGGCGAATAGTTGAATCATATGAAAGTGGAAAAACCCGGACATATAAAGAAACAGCGAGAGTGTTTGGGGTTGGCGAAGCGACAGTAAGCCGATTGATAAGGAAGAAGAAAGAGACCGGAGATGTAATACCTGGAAAAAGGGGAGGCGGTCCTCAGCGGAAGATAGACTTGGAGTGGTTGACAGAAAATGCAGAGCAATATCCCGGATAAAAGACTAATAGACAGGGTAGGAGATTGGGAGAAGAAGACAGGAATACTAGTATCTTTAAATGCAATGAGTCAAGCAATGCATTCTATAGGATATAGTTATAAAAAAAACTCCAATAGCGAAGGAACGTGAGAACGAAGAGAATCAAAAAAAGAGAGAATTATTTAGGTTATTTCAGTTACTATTAGATGGAAAACGACTTATATTTATTGATGAATCTGGATACAGGCTGGGAGGCACACCGAGATACGGATGGTCACCAATTGGAAAGGATGCCTATGGAAGTCATATTCAAGGGAACTGGACAATGATGACAATGATCGGAGCCATGTCACTGGACGGATTCAGAGGATTTATGAATATTGATTCCGGCACAAGTAAAGACGTATTTATAGCCTTTATTAAAGAAATCCTTAG
>JAHJMN010000025.1 GCA_018821305.1 Myxococcota bacterium | reverse complement strand
GAAGGATTTTATTAAAAATCCTAACAGGCCACTACAATAAATTCAACACCTTGCGGTTACTGTCCTGAGCAAAAATCGGGCGAAAAATTTGATTTTCGGTATTTCAGGACAGTAACTAATTAACTGTTTGCTTTTATGAAATCCAGCGGGACGTTCATACGGGTTGCAGTTTCTTCCACAGTGAGCCCGCTTTCGAGAAACCTTTGGACCACTGCTTTCATGTCTTCACCAACTTCAATTATGTGCATGTCCGGATCATAAAAGCGAATAACACGCTGCCCCCAGGCATGTTCTTTGAGATCATGGACGTATAAAATACCTTCAATACTGCGCAGTTTCTTAATGAATGTATCAAAATCAATTTCCTCAAAGTAATATTCGGAAGTGTTTGCGCCAAAAGTAAGATCCTGGTTTTCCTTGTGAATAAAAGAAAGCCACGATTCAAGTGTCTGCAGGGCGAGCCCCCCGGTCAACGTAACATTCTCCCCGAAATCGAGAATCACCTCAAGCCCGAGAACATCTGCGTAAAACTGTTTAGATTTGTTCAAATCAGTGACGACAATAAGTGGACTACCAAATTTCATCTTCAGGTTCCTTTCTGTTTCGCAGTAAAGACCTAATAAATATAAGGTAAAAAGCAGGTCGTGTCAACGATGAAATGATGATTGGGCCCCGATGCTGTGTAGTTACTGTCCTCAGCGAAAAATCGGGCGAAAAATTTGATTTTCGGTATTTCAGGACACGGTCTATTTACCGGATTCCGGGAGTTTGACTTCTGTTTTCTGGCGAGTAGCTCTTTTCTTTTCAATGTCGCGTTTGTGGAGGGGCTTGTTCGCCCGATATGCCTGCTCGATGCAGGTTTTGTACGCATCGCAATCAGCTTTTACATCGCATCCAGTGACACCTTCCCATAAAGGTGATTTCGTCTTTAACGATGATTTGCACATAGCTTTAAATACGCTGGCATCAGATTCTCCCGTCATTTTTCGGTAAACTTTCTTTTGCTTTCGTTCACTTTTCACGCAGGATATTATTTTCTTTTGCATGGATTCGCATTTGTCACTGTCAGGCTTTCCACATCCCATAATGAAAAGTGATGGAATAAAAATAAAAAACATAATGAACTTCAAAAGAAACCTCCCGGTTTGTTGTAAGAAGAGAACAGCGAAAAGCCCCTCAAAAGTGTCTTAAGTCAAAAGTAAATCGAAAACTTAAAAACGATATATAAGGATACTACAATAATATCAACCTTCACTTGAATATTTTTTCAGTAGTGACTTATTTCGCGTGCTTTATTAATTTTATTAATAACATCTCTGATAAAGGCACATTCACATTTTACAGGACAGGCAGCAGTTGATTTTTTATCAAGACAGTACCCAGCACATTCATTGGTGCCGTACATTCTCTTTACCCAGCGTTCTCCACTGTACAAATCAAAAAAACTGTCAACTCGCGTGGCTAATGTTGTTTTGCAATCCTCAGCATCATGGTTGAATAGAAATATTCCGTTTTCGATGTTTTCAAAATCCGCAGAATAGCCAAGATAAATTACTTCAGGATCAGAAATAAATTCATCTCTAGTTTTCCAGATCTTTCCGCACATGGAACATTTTTTAAATGGCTCAGATAAAAAATATTTCAATACATTCATGATTATTTGGATACTCTTGTCTGGATTTTTGTCAATCAGTTTTTAAACGAAAAGAGATCATTTTCAGCAATAAAGAAAATAGGTAGTCTAAAGATAATAACATTTCTCTTAACTTTGGATTTGGGAAGGGTGCAGTCTTAGAAAAGAAGATATTCGCGGTCTATAACTTTGTTTTGCAGTTTTTACTGAATTATTAAAGTTCGTGAAAAATCGACCGATTATTCTTAAAAAATCTGGAACGAGGAGATATCATGAATTCATTACTTCCCTATTCTTCAAATTACAAAATTATGGTCTTTTCAAGAAATTTTAACAGTAAGTCAAAAGGATTTGAATCCTTAGATCTTGACCTGACAATTTACTTCAGTAATTCATTGAAATCAGGAATAAGGCGTTTAAGGAGGGAACGTAATTTTGATTATGCTCTTTTAGAGCTTGATTTAATTGACTCATCTGGTGAGGTAACCCTGGAAAATTTCCGTTTTTTCCTTCCCTCACTTCCTGTTATGATATTAAAAAAAGACAGTTCGGATGAAGAAATTATTAATCTGAAGCCTGATGACTGTATCCCAATTAATTTATTCCAAGAAAATCCCGACTTCTTCTTTAGAAGGCTTACGAAAAGGTTGGAGTTATTAAGAAAGAATAGGAAGTTGCAAATATATTTGGAGACCTCGCTTAACATTTTCAGAGAGCCTGTATTTGTTTTTAATTCAAAAGGGAAGGTATTATGGACAAACAGGGCTGGTGACAGTTTCAGAGAACTGACAAAATCGATTTTTCAGACGATTAACTCAAAGAAAGAAATGGGAAGAACAGATAACAGGATGGCAATAGGGAAGGAGCACTATTTCTTCAAAAAATATTCTCTTGACTGGGATAATATTGAATCAGTAATTTGTTTTCTTTTCGATGAAGCCCGCGAAATACAAAGTGATTACCCCTATGATCTTCTTTTCAGCATGTGTTGCTCGAACCAACTAGAAGAAGGTCAGCTGGTAGAAAGCATACAAAATATAAAGAAGTCTCTAACAAAGGAATACGCAATTTGCCAAAATGAAGAATTAAAAAAAGCAACTGCGAACACTGAACACAATGAGGTAATGTCAAAACTGGAATTCCTGGAAAATGAACTTAAGAACTCAATTACACTCAGAAATGGAATAAATAAATATTCCTGCTTGGAAGATGAAACATACGCGGAAATACACCTTGATACTCTGTTATTGGAAACTCTTGATATGATTTCGAAAAGAAATCTTTGTAAACCATCAATTGTAAAAAATATTCCTTCTTCTCTTGTTGTCTCTGGCTCCCTGGATCATCTTCGAAGTGCAATTTCGATTATTTATCGATTTGCTTTTGCAAGTTTATCGAAAAAGGCAGGAAATGGATCAAATCTTAGGATTTCAGCTTCGAATGTTGGAAATAGAGTCGTTTTTGAAATTGCTGATAATAGTGATGGATTGTCTCTTGAACAGACAGGGTTCATATTTGATCCTTTCCGAAAGCCTGTCAATGGAATGCCGGGGTTTATTATGGCTCTTTCAAAATCAATCATTGAAAAACACCATGGCTCCATATCCTTTGAAAGTATACCAGGACATGGAAATCGATTCCTTATTACACTCCCGTGCCAAATTGCAGAAAATATTAGTATTTCATTAAACAATGTTGGCTCTAAAGAACGTTGATATTATAGATATTATTCGGAAGTTAAAATGATGTTCAATAAAAGTCAGGGTGGGTTTTATCAGTCCGGGTCTTTTCCGGATTTGAGCCATTCTTCCCCTTTTTTCTGCCAGTCCGGGGTTGTTTCAGCACTTATGTACCTTTCCCATGCATCAATGCCGCTTTCTTTCGCTATCCGTTTGAATTGCATAGTAATTACTGCACTTTGAAGGATTACAACACTTCTGACCATTCCTGCCTGTTTGAACAGCATTTGGCCCTTTACCATTATGTCTTTTGTTGATTGTGCAAGAGGTTTAAGAGTTCTCATATCCACAAAAACACCAAAATCCTTCTTGCTACCCATAGCCAGGACTTTTTTACTCTCCTCGACCCACTTCATCATTTCAACTTCTGAAATTGAATCTCCGAAAACAAGTAACCATCCATAATCCTTTTTTGTAATAGAGTACATTTGATTTTCCTTTCTTAGAAAAGAGTTGACTGGTCAGTATATTTAGTGTCATCGGATATTTGGTGAAATTCATTAATAAAGTAATAAAGTAGGTTTCTGTTTCCTCTGTTTTTTAGTTTTTTCGAAGGGGAATTAGAAGAAATTTTTTATATTAGAAATGTTAGTATTCAATTGTGACACTTCCATGTCCTCGATCAAGGCGGAGAACTATCATTCCACCAATTCCGGAGTCAAGAGAACCACCGCCACCTGCTTTGGTTGCTGATTCAGAATGAGCTGCACCACCAGAATATCCACCGCCACCACCGGCAAGGTCATTTCCACCACCACCACCGCCACCGAAACCACCTGGGATGGTTCCACAGGATTCAGATTCAGCTCGAGCTCCACCGGTCCCTCCGTTTAAGAATGACATTCCCCCGATTCCCTCTCCACTTCCACCATCACCGATGAAACCACCGCCACCACCACCTTCGCCTGATCTGCCACCACCGCCGCTGCCGCCCGTACCGCCTGCAATTGTCCCTGATGAGATACCAGCTTCTGTCAAAGAAGCATCCCACCCGTCACCTGAATAAGATGAGAAGCCACAGGCTCCACCTCCGCCACCAGCAACAACCAAAGCAGTAGTGCCCCTAACTACAAATGTGCCACCACCGCCACTTGCCCCGCAACCATCCATTCCATCTGACTGGAAAGCCGGTTGTTGGCCAACAAGAACTTGAATGGTTTCTCCGGGAGTTACGGAAATATAAGTATCGACTTCAGATCCGTCACCACCAAGATAAGTCTTTGTATCTCCACCACTTGCCCCTTTTGCAATTACTCTCACCATTGATATTCCTGATGGAACAATCCATGTTTGTATTGTCCCCGTGTAATTAAATATCTCTGCTCCATGAGAAGATCTCATACCAGCAAAGAACTGCATGCCCATGCCTTCATGCGCCTCACAAGCGACAGTCGCATCCCAATCTCCAAGAGGAGTATTGACATTATATGCACCATCTGAATCAGAAACATAGTTTGAATAACTGTACAGGTACTGGTTTACACAGTTATTGTTGAGAACCCAGTAGGATGTGCTGTGATGGTCGACAGGCCCCGTTGATATATGGAAATCTCCACCACCTGTAATATTAAAGTTACTCCATCCCATTACACCATTAGTGGCTGTTCCGTCTCGGGCAGTAATTATAGTATTGTAGTGAGATTCTGAATTAGGAGTATCAAGTAACGAGTCAAATAAAGGATGTGATACTTTTAGCCACTGTCCGTTATCCCGATAAAAAATGGATTCTCCGGATATCGCGGAAATAGCCATTTTTCGGGCTCGATTAAGATTGAAATGACCAGTAAAGGCATCTCCATTAACATCAGTATTGGAAACTATCTGGTGTTCATCATCAACTCCAGTAGCTGAGTAGACTATCGTCCATCCACCACCGTCAGTTGTCATGTCACAGTAAACAGTAAACGGTTCCAGTCCAGTTGAAAGGCCATCTGGATCTATAATATATGCATCATCAGGTAGACTTGGGCCCTCGGCATTGAGTATGGCTTCGCAGGATTCGTAGAACTGACATAGTGTTCCATCACCGTTCAAATCGTTTGAATAAAGTGGACAGGCACAATTATATGAGCCAGGTGTGTTGGTACAAATGGCGTTAGCATCACAAGTTGTTGTCCCTTCAGTACACTCATCTATATCGTTGCAGGAAAAACCATCCCCAGTATATCCTGAATTACAAGAGCAAGTGTACGCCCCGACTGTATTTGTGCAGGAGGCATTTGCGTGACAAGTAGCACTACCGCTTGTACATTCATCGATATCCGTACAAGAAAAACCATCGCCAGAATACCCTGAATTGCATGTACAGGAATATGAGCCCGGTGTATTTAAGCAAACAGCCTGTACATGACAGCCAGCAGTCCCGTTTCCGCATTCGTTGATGTCTGTGCATACTAAACCATCCCCGGAAAAGCCGGAGTTACAGGTGCATGTAAATGAACCAATAGTGTTCGAACAGATTGCATTACTGTCGCAGGTTGCCGTTCCATTTGAACATTCATCGACATCACTACAGGAGAACCCGTCACCTGAGTAGCCCTGATTACATGTACACGTGTAAGAACCTCCCGTATTTGAACACGTGGCATTTGGATCACAGGTTGCCGTTCCATTTGCACATTCATCGATATCAGTGCAGGAAAAACCGTCCCCAGTATACCCCTGATTGCAGGAACATGAGTAAGAGCCTTCATTATTAGTACATATTGCGTTTGAATCACATGTTGCCGTACCTTCAGAGCATTCGTCAATGTCTGAACAAACCGAGCCGTCCTGTGAATACCCTTCAATACATACGCATTGCGCATCTCCTCCAGCATCACTGCAAACTGCATTTGAACCACATTCTCCTGCGTCAATAATGCCGTCACAGTTATTATCACTACCATCGCAGAGATCAATCGCATCCGGATTTATAAATTCATTTGAATCGTTGCAGTCATCAGAATTGATGACATATCCCTCCGGTACTGCACATGCCTCAATGGGAAATTCAGGATTACCAAAACCGTCATTATCGCCATCAAGGTAAAATGTACCCAGCAAATCTTCATCAATAAGTCCGTCACAGTCGTTGTCCACACCATCACAGGAACTTTCAACGACTTCGTACCCATCAATCAGTGCATAGTCAGGCTCGACCCATTCTCCATTTTCACAGACCTTGACCGCTCCAGAACAGGCGCCATTCTGTACATCAGCTAGTGGTGCATCTCCCTCGCAAATGAAATTAGTGTTATTGGAATTGTTAGTGTTATTAGTGTTATTACTGGTTGTATCATCATCACAACCAACAATCCACAGAAAAAGTGGAACTAAGAGTATTCGAGATAACTTCATGACTTGGTCTCCTTTTTTCAAATGGTTAATATGTAGCAGAAAGAGTAATCGGCCGAATAAAAAAAATCTTAAGGAAAAAGATTTTTCTCAAGTAGATTTTTTCAACTGCCGAACTAAAAAATGCCAATTCTTATAAAGGTCATATATTGGAATGTTTTAATTCAAATTGGCTTAGTAGAAGAAAAAGTTGAATGGAAATCGGCAATTGTGTATTTGGATAGGTGATCATGGATTATTGAATTAAGTTCAGTTTGTAGATCAAAGAATAAACATGGCCCATTACAGCAATGAGGAGAATTGAAGAGGCATTGTTTTGAAGGATTGCCTTCTTCAATTATATTGACCACCTGAAGAATTGAAATATCTTCAGGTCTTACAAGCATAATAAAGCCACCCCTGGCTCCTCTTGAACTTTTTATCAAACCTTTTTTAACAAGACGCTGCATGACTTTTGAAAGGTGTGAATGGGACACTTTCAATTGATTCGCTATGACATCATTAGGAACCATTGCTACAGAACCATAATTTTTAAGTACAATAAGAGCATGAATTGCCAGATTAGAAGCCTCGCTTAAGTGGAACATTTTAACCATTTAACTACTCCTTCGATTAAAGAATGTGGTATCGTAATGCTCCTATTTAATATGTCAAGTAAATTCCGTAGACTAGAATACAGTAAGGTTAAATAATTAATCCATAGGGAGCTTTCGTTTAAACAAATATTCCTAAAAGTGAATGACTATCAAAAAATAGGTGGGATTACTTCTTTAAAGAGATTGGGACCAGGATTGATGAAAAGGGATTCCCCAGAGCGAGTATTTCTAGAATCAATAAAGAAAAAAAATCCAAATCTTGAAATCAATATCCAAACTGAAATAATCATGAAAATAAAAGAAATAATGAAAAACAATTACCCATGAGGGGTAATAATAACGATAATGAGAATCAAAGGAAAAAATTTAGATTTTCTTTCGATTTAGTACTTATTTTAAATAAATAAATAAATAGTTACTATCCTGAAAGCCCGGATATTAAATTATTCGCCGATTTTTTATTCAGGACAGTAACCGCAAGGTGTTGAATTTATTGTAGTGGCCTGCTAGGATTTTTAATAACTTTCTTCGCGAAACGAATTACAGGGTGCGAACCCAAAATAAAATCAAGCCTCCCCGCAATTTTGAAGTAAGGATGCAGTATTGATGGGCGGTAATATTAAGACAGGGACCGGTAATCGGTTGGTCATATTGGAAACGTATTCGCGTAAGTAAGGGATAACGTGGGCTAATGCGTGAGAATCAGAAAATTCCTCCCATGTCATCATGGCATCATCTTCTCTGGAATAAATAACTGCAAAGTCGCAAAAAAAATTGAACAAAGGATTTTCGACTTTATACATAATATCAAAACTAAACTCATACATTTTTAGCGATTTCCCCGTTTGAGAGGTGTCATCGACAGGCTTAATAAAGTAATTATTAAGATGCAGGTTATAAACCTGTTCACCCATGGGATTTACCATTTCAAAGCTTGATTTTAAAAGAAATATTTTTTCAATAAATATTCCGGGGTTTTTAGTTTCCATAATAAAACCTTAAGCGCATTTTAAAATATCAGTTTGAATTGGATCAACTGAATTATTTTGCTGTGAATGCCAATTTGATAAGTGGTCAATCGACAATTGAAAAACTCCATTATCATTGTTCCTACAGCCTCTTACTAAATCATCAGGAGTTTCGACAGAAGCCAAACGATAGGGCATTCGCCCTTCAAACATACTTAGTAAGTTAACAAGACTGCCTTTAAAAACGCCCACTTGTTGTTGATTGAAACAAAACCTTTTAAACATAGCAGGATAGTATTTTTTTGTAATATCAACACTCTTAATCATGGGGAGAAAAAGAAAATCATATCCGGGATCCAGATTCTCCTGAAGTTCATATATATAATCTTCAATCTCATTTTCAATGGATTTTTCAACACAATATATATTGATACAAATGGTATTTTCCTCATCAACGGAGGAATGAACTTCAATAGGATAATAATATTGATTTTTTATTTTTTGAACGAGTAGTTTTTTCATATCTTCCAGTGTAAACATTTTAATAACCGGCTTTTTTCTTGTAATAATTGACGAAATCGTCTAATCCATCCTTCAACTCATCGAGTTTGGATTTCTCGATTGATTCAATTTCATAGTCAGCAGTTTCACGAATTTGCATCAATCGTTTGAAGATTTTTTTAAAATATATGCTTTTAGGCCCTTCAATATATTTTATGAGTGCTCTATGTTTCCCAGTTTCAGGTATATGTTTTCCTTCTTTTGTTGCCCACATGAGCAGTGTTTGAAATACTGCGTAATACAATCGGTTTGCGGCAGCGTTTATACTACCATTTTCAAGACAGTACTGCCCAATTTTCAGGTTTTCGTCAACCTTATTTAACATAACTACCTATAATTGTCCTTGATTCCCGTAATGGATTCAAGATAATTAGTCACTGTCCTGAAATTCAGTTTTTCAAATTTTCCATCGATTTATCACTCAGGATAGTGACCGCAAGGTGTTGAATTTATTACTAGTGGCCGGATAGAGTTTTTAATATAATTCTTCGCGCAGCGAATTTCCGGACACGACTTAATTACTTCCAACAGATTAATTATACTAGCTGTATAGCCAGGGCCATGTGTCGCTTTTTTTTCTATTTGTGTGCCATTGGAGAGGTTGAAGGTTGCTGATATCATCGGTCCCACCTTTTGAAACTGGTTTAATATGATCGATTTCCCAACCGAATTGAGTTGATGCATTTCCGTATTCTTTGAAATTTATAAGATTGCCGCAGATATCCGTCCTCCATAAATCTGGAATGTAACCGTCTACTTCTAGCCCCTTATTCCAGACTTTTTCAATAACGCTAATTTTAAAATCATGACCGTTGATGTCAGTATTATAATGACGAACCATAGTACCTCCAATCTCAATACTATCAGGATTCAATCCAGATGCCGGAAGTGTTTGTTCCAGATGGGCCGCCTTTTACTGGGGAAACCTGAACTTGAACTAACTCATCATCAATAAGAATTGAAATAGAGCGGGGAGGGTTTAAAATTATGCTTGATAAAATGAATGGGGAAACTACCTGAACACCCTGCCCAGAAATTTTTTCAAATTTAAAGGCGTATTCAAATTCGCCACTTCCTCTTTGCAGAACTGGTTTGTATTCACCGGAAGAAGACCACCCAACTGCAATCAGGAAACACCCATAATCAGTTGAAATTGTATTAAAAAAGACTTTTCCTTTATTATCAGCCATTCTCATGCTCCTTTCTGTACCACATATTTAAAATAATATAATAGTCATAAGGTAAAATTTTTCAATCGAGAACTTTAAAAAATTGAAAAACATTGAAATTTATATTTTATTAGCAATCCTTAAAAAGAAAATTTTTACTTATTTCTTTCCAAGTTTTTAATCTTTTGGATGAAATAAATCGCTCGGTCTTCTTTATCACTTAAATAGTCGATTTCCTGTGAGTATTTATCCGGATTCTTACGCATTTCAATAAGTCTGGAATGAGTTCTGAGATGTTTTAACTGTGATTCCCAGATATCAAGTGATGCTTGATATTCTCGATTATCAAACAAATAAGAAGCATAATTTTCAAGGTGCACTTCTTTACTTTTAATATTCAAACCGGAATAGTAAATCCGCTTGTAGTACTGAATCTTGAACGAATTTGCCTCAAATTGAAGACCTGAATAATATCTGCTTAAAACGAGCGAGAATTCTGTAAGACACCCTTGTCTTGTCTGACCTTTAAGTTTTGAGATCATTTTTATTATTCTATCAATGTTATTAAAAGCGATAAAGTCTGACCAGTGTATAAATTTCATTATGATATCAAACATTTTTACATTATAAATACAGGAGTGCTCCGGACTTGAAACATGAGAAATACTTTTTAAAAGGGCATATGCGTTGAAGTAATCATTAATTTTAAGAGCTTTTTCAAGAGACGTCTCTAATTCTTTTAACGACATTGATTTTGGCATTTCAATTTTACTTGCTTTATCAATTTTAAAATTCATAGTGAAAAATAAAGTGAGCCCGTTTGTATGCATCTGGTTATATGGAAGAAATGGCCTTGGTGGAAAAACCACCTCAGAGAGTTCTTTTAACACGCACTCAGTAAGATCTGTATCAGAAATATCACTTTTTAAAATTTGAGGAATGAGGTTCCCTCCTGCATCAAAAACAGATTTAAAATCAATCTTCCCCGTCAGTGCAGGATCCCTCTTTAATGCTTTGTTGTAGCAATCACTATAGGCGCCTTCGTTACTTTTTACATAGAATTTAGCTTCATATCCACCAAGGCTACATCCACAGGATGCTTTACCTGATCGAATTGTAATTGGTCTTCTTCTTACTGGTTTATTACCGACTCTACCTTTCTGGACCCAGTCATCCATTGCTTTCCTGAAATCCTCGTCATATTTCTGCTGTTTCAGGGCCAAACCCCAATCTTCATCAAAATCATCAACTTCAAAAGTGTACTTCATTTTCAGAAAATCAATGGGCAGTTTTTTAAGTACCTTTATATAGACACCATGAGGTAGTTGATAATTAAATGAGCGCGGGACTGGTTCCGTGTTACCGGATACAGGCGGTGGTTGTCCGGACTTTTTAAATCTGAAAACAATATTTGCCAAGGTTTTTCGATAAGGAAAGCGGTTCAAATGAAAAGCAAGAATCATTTTTTTTACGCAATCAGAAAGACGATTAGAGTTATTAATGTCAGTTTTGACAATTGCTTTGCTTACTGAACCATCCGGTTCGATTTCCATCTGAACATTAACATCCCCGGTCATATTTTTATTCCAGGCAGCCCATCTATAGCATTTTCCAAGATTCTTTATCAGACTACTTTTTATTTGCATTTCAAGTTCATAGTGAGTGACTGGATACCCATGAGGTATCGAATGCTCAACTTTATGCCCAGATGACAATTGTGTTATATTAATTTCATTCAAGTATATTCTAACCTGGTTTATGACAGGCCAGGCCGGACCTTTTCCGTAATACTTGGCAGTTTCATAGACAGGCAGAGCCAAACCCGGACCAACCATAATCAACTGATCTTTAGTAACTAACCGAGTTGCAGGATTCGAAACAGTGGTCGTACTTGAACAAGCATTAAGTTTAGAAAATATTAATATTGCAAAGAAGATTGGTGTTCTCATAAATATTATACTTTAAGCTTTTCAGCATATGAATCAAGACCATCTTGCTTGATTCCAGATATATTCGTTTGTATTTCACCATCATCATGAATTTTTAGTAGTGTGTTGAATTTACTGCAGAGTTTATCGCATTCGGCACAAGTAAAAAAGGACTTTTTATGTGCGCACTTCCTGATGGAACAGAATGGATTGCCTCCACCATTTCGACATCCAGGGCATTCAGCACTGAAAAAAGTAGTAAATTTTTTGTAACCTGAATACTTAAACCTCATAAAAGGGATTGCTTTGACTATTTCCTTCATGTTTACTTTTTCAAAAGCAATGTTAAGTGCGTTTATTTTATCCTTTATATCCGCAAAGTTAGCTCTGCATCTGGCACAGTTCAAACCGCAGTAAGCAAATTGATCCTTTTGCATTTTCTTCCTCCTGAAGATTATAACTGTTTTTACCATGTGGTAATCAGACAGTCAACGGTTGCTTTTCAGGTTGTTTTGGAGTAGTTTGTCATCCAAAAGGAGGATAATAATGGTTAAATATTTTGTTTTCTCATTTTTCATTTTAACTTTTATGATTTCATGTGCTTCCAGATTACAGAAAGGTGATGATTATCGCAGGCAAAAGAGCTATGGTTCCGCTATAAGCATGTATTCTCAAGCAGTTGTGGCAAGAGATATTTCTGTAAATAAGTACAAACTGAGAATGGATCTTGTAAAGAAGGAATATGGGCATAGTCCATTCTGTCATGCAGTAGATGTTCTTAGAAAAGCCTTCGCTTTGAAAGCAGCCTCATATGCTTCCCAGGGCAATTTAAGAGAGAGTGATAGAAATCTTAGAATAGCTAAGACATTGATATTGATGTACAGGTACCACAATTGCCGAAGCTTGAAGAGACTCTGAAAATCAATCAATTGGTTTTTACAGAACTATCCAGTGCCAGTATGGAGCTCCACAGAATTTACAAGCATAAGGTGGTGGAAACAGAGCGGCCAGAGCAAATATGCCTCCGCATATTGTGCATTGAACCCAGATGAGCCTGATCCATTGACCAACTATATCGATTTCTTCTTCTTTGAAACGGGGGAGTGCTGCAGAAATATCTTTTAAAATGTCTACCATTTTGGGTTCTGCTATGTCTCCTGCTGTTTTATCAGCTTCCAAGGAAATGGATTCAAGCCTGTTAATCATTTCAGTACAAGCAGCCACCGGGTTGTCATTCGCGGAAGCAGATCCTTGAATGTTTTTTGTGGAACCAACTGCGGAGAGCATGGACATTACCATCATTGCCAGAGCTTCTTCATTTCTAATCATAATAGAAAAAGCTTCAACTTGAGGCTTGTCATAGGTTCTACCGGGAATTTCTTTTGAAGAAAGCCTGCAGAATTCAGAAAGATCAGCGATTTTTTGTACAATTTCTTCATACTTTTCTAAATCAGTCATGATGATTCCTCCGGTTGTGTGCCTAAGGCACGGTTAAAATTCATTGTTCAATTTGATAGTACGCCGAAATTGGCAAAGGGCAAGTAGAAAATAGTATAAAGAATAAAATAAATTAT
>JAHJMN010000216.1 GCA_018821305.1 Myxococcota bacterium | reverse complement strand
CCGATCAGCATTGGAACTAGACCGCTTCATGAGTAATACGATAGTAACTCGTTTTAAATAAATGCTTCAGGAATGAGCCCTGTTTTCCTGCTACTGATACTGATTTCCTGAATCCCTGACTACCTGAGATATATTAATTTATATAGTTCGTATCCTGTAATTCGGTTCGCGAAGGATTTTATTAAAAATCCTAACAGGCCACTATAATAAATTCAACACCTTGCGGTTACTGTCTAAAACGTATTTCCGAAGGAAATCGTCCCGCATGCCGATTTGCTTCGCAATTCGCTTAGACGACAACTGTTTTCATCGAAAACAGTGAGAGTCCTGAGCAAAAATCGGGCGAAAAATTTGATTTTCGGTATTTCAGGACAGTAACTATATAGCAATACTGTAGGTCAACTAACGTGGGCATCGCTATTACTCCGAAAGCGGTTTAATTTTGATTGTTAACTCTTCATTTTCAAAATCTGCAAAAACTTCAGAGCCTTTGGGGATCTTCCCTGAAATTACATCAACACTCAAGCGATTTACCACCAGTTTCTGGATAAGCCTTTTTACCGGGCGCGCTCCGAAAACGGGTTCGTATCCGGTTTTAATTAAATGGTTGCGAAGACTCTCTCCAAATTTTAGGTCAAATCCCTGATCCCTGGATCGCTGGGCTACTTTTTCCAGTTGCAGATCCACTATTTTACCGATTTCTTTCTCTGTCAGAGGGTTGAAAACAACAATCTCATCTATTCGGTTAAGGAATTCCGGTCTGAAAGCAGACTTCAGTGCATTTAAAATTCTTTCTTTTTGATCCTCTCGATCCGACTCCGATGACCATGAAGAACCGAGATTGGATGTCATAATTAGAACTGTGTTGCGAAAATCGACCTTTCTCCCTTGCCCATCAGTAAGTCGTCCGTCATCCAGTATCTGGAGAAGGGCATTCCATACATCCGGGTGGGCTTTTTCTATTTCATCAAACAGAACAAGACTGTAGGGTCGGTTTCGTACCGCCTCTGTGAGCTGTCCACCCTCATCATAACCCACATATCCTGGAGGCGCTCCAATGAGCCGGGAGACACTGTGTTTTTCCATATATTCGCTCATATCAAGGCGGACAATGTTCTTTTCATCATCAAAAAGTAATTCAGCAAGAGCTTTTGCCAGTTCCGTTTTCCCGGTTCCCGTGGGACCAGTGAACAAAAAGCTGCCCAGGGGCCTTTGCTCATCATTGAAACCAGCGCGGGATCTCCTTATGGTTGAGCTTACGGCACTGACAGCTTCGTTCTGCCCAATGATGCGCGTTCCTAGTCTTTCTTCCAGTTTCAGCAGTTTCGCGGATTCTCCTTCGAGCATTTTTTCCACGGGAATCCCCGTCCAGTTTGAAACAACCCTTGCAATGTCCTCTGGTGTTACCGTATCCCGAAGCCAACTGCCTTCTGTTGTTAAGTCCTTGAGTTTTTGCTCCAGTTCACCGGCTTTTCGTTGGATTTCCGGGAGATGACCGTAAAGAACTTCACTTGCACGTCTCAAATCCCCGCTTCTCTGAGCGAGTTCAGCTTCTGTATTAAGTTCGTCTTTGCGTATTTTAAGCTCCTTGAGAGCTTCGATTATTTCTTTTTCAGTGGTCCATTTTTGCCGGGCAGCAGTAATTTTAGTATCCAGATCCGCAATCTGAAGGCTTACATCACGCAATCGTTCCCCGGATTCAGGATTTTTTTCATTAAGTATGGCCTGCCTCTCAATTTCAAGTCGAGTACTTTTCCTTATCATGGCATCAATTTCGGCAGGAACTGATTCGATTTCCATTTTCAGTCGTGATGCGGCTTCGTCCATGAGGTCGATGGCTTTATCCGGGAGAAAACGATCCGTGATATACCTCGATGAGAGTTTTACGGCACTCAATATTGCTGTATCCTGAATACGGATACCGTGGTGAGCTTCGTATTTGTCCTTTATTCCACGAAGAATGTGGATACTGTCTTCAATGGTTGGTTCTTTTACGGTAACTACCTGAAATCGTCGTTCAAGGGCACTGTCTTTCTCAAAATATTTAACATATTCACGTGTTGTTGTGGCTCCGATGCAATGAAGTTCTCCCCGGGAGAGAGCCGGTTTTAGCATATTGGAAGCATCCATGCTTCCTTCCGCAGCTCCTGCTCCCACAAGGGTATGAATTTCGTCAATAAAAAGGATTATCTGACCGTTTGAAGCTTCAATCTGTTTTAAAACAGCTTTAAGGCGTTCTTCAAATTCTCCACGGAATTTAGCCCCGGCAACCAGAGAAGCTAAATCCAATGCCAGAATTGATTTCCCGCTAAGGGAATCCGGAATATCACCTCGAACGATTCGCTGGGCGATGCCTTCAACAATAGCTGTTTTTCCGGTTCCAGCTTCCCCGATGAGGATGGGATTGTTTTTCAATCGTCTTGATAATACCTGAAGCGCACGACGGATTTCTTCATCCCGTCCGATAACAGGGTCCAGTTTTTCCCGACGGGCAAGTTCCGTAAGATCCCGACAAAAACGATTCAGAACATCAAACTTCTGCTCAGGATTTTCATCGGTTACTCGCTGGGTACCTCGCAGAACTGCAAGAGCTGAAAGGATGTTTTCACGATCTACGCTGTTTGAACCGAGGATTTTCGAAACAATGCCGCTGGAGCTTTCCGTCATGGCAATAAGGACATGCTCCGTCGATACAAACTCATCACCGAGATTTGCCATCACTGTTTCCGCTGTGTCCAGCATCGAACGAAACTGCTTGCCGGGAAAAACATCGATGGAATCACCTTTAACTACCGGGAGTTTATCGAGCTCCATCATACCAGATTCCTTGATTTTTCCCGGGTCCGCCCCGATCTTTTCCAGAATGGATACAATACCGGTTTCATTTTCCATATCAATTAGTACGACGAGCATATGAAGGGGACTGAGTTCCTGATTTCCCCGTTTCCATGCGAAATCGCGGCTGTTTTTTACTGCCTGAATAGTTTTAATTGTAAGTTTGTCGTTTTTCATTTTACAGCCTCCGGATCCGGATTTGGACATAATTGGCAGTCATTTCCGGATAGTGACAAAATAATTCGTGCCAGTGCATAGTCAAGGAGGATTAATAAAAGTATGTTTGTAACAGGAGCTTGAATACTTTTATTGCTTACTTAAAGTTGCTATGCTAGTCAGTAATAATATGGTTTCAAGACCATATATTTCGGTGCCCAGGGTGTGAAATGTTAAATTTAAAATTTTTTGTAATGATTATAATCTTTTCTGGCATTTTCGGATGTACCAAAACCAGTAATAAATCCGGGGAAAATGTTCCCATTTCAACAACTGATTCCGTTGATAATACTGGTAAAAAAAATATTAAAAATAATGCACCAGTACCTGAAAAACCAGCCCCAGTCTCAAAGCCGGTAAAACCAGATATTACTGAAGTTCCCGCAAAAAAAGTTGAACCGGTACCGCAACCGTTTCGCATTGTTGCCGTGGGTGATCTGATGACCCAGACAAGTATCGAACGGATTTACACTGCAAATCTGGACAACAAAATTAATACTTTCGGGGATTTTGAAAATATATTCAAGGGTGCTCCAATAGTTTACGGAAACCTTGAAACGCCCGTTACTGAATTTGCTGCGGGTCCCAAGTTTCGCAAAAAAAATACTCACAAGCCACTTCCTTATTTTTCCACGACAGAAAAAGTGCTTCAGAGCATTATCTCATGCGGATTTAATGTTGTTTCGCTTTCAAATAATCATGTTCTGGATCAGGGACGTCAGGGCCTCATTGATACCCTTAAATACCTTGAGAAAAATAAACTGGATTATTTTGGAGCTGGGCAAAACGGACGAAGGGAACTCCTGGTCCGGAAAGTGAATGGGATTTCCGTTGGTTTTCTGGGTTTTACTTCTTTTGTAAATGTTCAGCAATGGGACTGGAAACTGGATACACACTGGATAGGCCGGATGCACGATGAAAAACCTGCTGAAATAAAAAAGGCCGCTGAGCTTGTGGCAAAATACCGCAAGGAAGTTGATCTTCTCATAGTCAGTGTTCACTGGGGTCGGCAATTTGATAAAGCCAGAATATATCAGAAGAGAGCTGCTAAAATTCTTGCGGAAAGCGGTGCAGACATAATTCTGGGTCACCATCCTCATGTGGTTCAGTCCGCAGAGTATATTCAGACAAAAAGAGGTTCAAGGACTTTTGTAATTTACAGTCTTGGAAATTCTTTTGCAAACATGGGAATTACAGGAATGCGTCAGTACCGTGATGGAATTCGTGCCGCAAGTAACGACACCATGGTTTTAGATCTGAAAGTATCTCCCCAAAAGGGAAAAACCCCAACTGTAGAAGCTTCCTGGACCCCTGCCTACAGCATGCCCGAACGAAATGGAAAGAAACTCACTTTCAGGCTCGTGGATATCCGCCGTGAAATTAAAAGGCGAAAAGATGCCGCTACCTGCCGGGATAAAAAATTTGACGTTTGCTTTGCCCTGGAATACCGCATGAAATATATGAAGAAAATCCTTCATAACCTACCCCTGATCCCAATCTAGACCCAATGCTGTTCGGTTAAGGCGTATTAGTTGATATTGTTAACAAAAACAAGAATAATAAGTATTAGTAAAAATATTCAGGGAGTCAGAAACAGGAGCAGAATCAGGATACAGGGTCTTGTTCCTGAAGGTGTAT
>JAHJMN010000002.1 GCA_018821305.1 Myxococcota bacterium | reverse complement strand
CTCAGACAGGAAATTCCTGAATGATGAATTTGGAGCCCTTAAATCAGAAATAGATCGAATTGTCAAAGTAACTGAATTTAATGGACATAAACTTGCTGATGGAACAACAACAAACATCAGTTTTCAGGTAGGAATGAACAAGTCTGATAACGATAAAATAACAGTATCGTTAGCCTCAATGGGTACCTCAAATTTAGGTGGAGCCACAAAAGTATCAGCACTGAGTGTATCAACAGCAACAAAAGCACTTAATGCAATATCAATGATAGATGACGCTATAGGCGACATCTCAACACAGAGATCCAAACTTGGTAGCGTTCAGAACAGGCTACAAGTGGCTACTTCAAATCTAGCAAGTTATCGAGAGAATCTCAGTGCAGCGAACAGTCAAATCCGCGACGTAGATATTGCATCAGAAACTGCAGATATGACGAGGAATAATATTCTCATGCAGGCAGGAGTAAGCGTTCTCGCCCAGGCGAACCAGATGCCTTCAATTGCCTTGAACCTGATTTAGCCCCTCAATATCTCCAATGGATCTCATGTTTCACGTGAAACATCCTAAATAACATATTGAAATAAAATAAGAAAATTAAGAATACGCGTTATTCTGGAGCGCATGCGTTTGACAAGTATCTATTGCACTTGGAAATAAATTTATTAATGGATTTAGTCCCCGAGGGTAAAACGTAAATGTGAACGCTTGAATTACCACAAATTATATTATTTTTTATCTGGTGAACTCCTATCTGTCTCCAGGTATCCGGTATTTTTCCAAATCTATTTTCAAACCAATTTTTATAAATAAGAGCTAACGTTATTTTATTATTATAAATGTAATATTCAAGTTTATTTAAATCCCAATTTTTATCTCGAGCCTGTTTGTAAAAATATCGCGTACCCAAACCGTAAAAGTCATAGAATTGAATTCCCGTCTTCCATGTCATTAAGCCGGCGTCATTAAGTAAAACTTTTTTTCCCGGAACTTCTTTTAAAAAGAGAGAAAGTCTTTTTTGTTGATCGTGAATATTTTGTGAAGCAAGGGGAATATCACGATGAGCCTGGAAAGATCTGATGACCATGGGAAATAAAATAAGGATTAAAACCCATCTATGGTTCTTTTGGATTAGCCGAAAAGAAAACAAAATGATCATTGGAATAAGGTATGTTTCATAGCGATAAAACCATGCTTTTTGAGCGAAAAACAGATGTAAAAGAGAAACAGAAAGTAAAAATCCAAATGAAGTATAAGTAACAGTTTGTATTTGCACGGTTTTTATAATATTTAAGTAGGCCAAATACAGTGTAAGAATCATTAAAGGGATAAAGATATGTGGTGTAGTTAAAAGATTTCTGAAGCCAATAAGAAAAAATTTTGATGTATTGTGAAAAAACAGATGATTTCCTTTAATCATTACACCGGAAGGTAGAAAATCCCATGAGTTCATTATATGAATAATTCCAAAAAAAATCGGGATAAGTGCTACAGTAAAGATAAATGTAATGAGTGGTAAAAAAGATTTAGTCTGAAGACTATGAAAGAAACCCAGACATACTGCAAAAAAGAGAAATTCATATCGTATACCACCGGATATAAACAATAATAAATAAACAAACCTGGGTGTTGATGAATTTTTTTCCAAAAGAAACAAAAAAAGGAACAGAGAAATGAATACTTGAATAATATGCTCCATACCAGTAAAGACGAGGGGAATAAGTGGAGTAAGAAAGAGAATTGAAAAAATGATGGGGTCTTCAATCTTTTTACTTTTTAAAAAATAGACAAGCCCCAAGACTACGAATATATTGATGACAAGAGGAACAAAAAGAGAATTAATGGGGAAAAGTGCAAAAAAGCTTAATATTAAAGTCCATACCGGTGAGGAGCTTGAAGCTGAAAACTCTCCGCCGGAGATACCCCAGATTCCTCTATGAGCAAAATTATCTGAAATACTGAGGTGTATATATGGATCATCAAGAGGATAAGTGAAACCGTGCTGCTGAAAAAAGATAATTAAAAAGAAAACTAATGAGAGAAGTAAAAAGAGACCAGAAGCAATTAAATAAGAATGATTTAGTTGTAACTTCATGACAATGAAATACTTTTGAGCTTTTCCAGCGATTCTGGGATAAAGTGTCCAGTTAAAATATAGGATCTATCTTTATCAGATAAAATATAGTCTGATAACCATTCAATAGATTTAAAATCAAGTCCAGAAAAAGGTTCATCAAGGAGTATAAGTTTACTCTCGCTTCTCAGGGCCCTGGTAATACATATCTTTTTCCTTTCACCGGAAGATAAAAGGGCAGTTGAAAACTGTTTTTTTGGTAGATGTTCTGGATTGTAAAAATCATGAAAGAAATCAATTGGGTAGCGTTTATTTCCAGGATTCAGGGTAAAGTTTAAATTTTTATATATTACTTCAGGATTTGCATTAACAAATTCAATTGAGATATTTTTAGATTCTAAATTATTATTAAAAGCAATCTGCTCAGTTATCAGGTTTCCAGAAATAAGGCGGAGTAAAGTGGTTTTTCCACAACCGTTTTTTCCAGTAATAAATATTTTTTCTCCCCGGTTTAAATTAATAGACAAATTTTTAAATATTTTAGTTTTTCCATATGAAAATGAGAGATTAGAAATAGATAGAGATTGGAAATCAGTCTTTGGAATTGTCGACCAGTTATTGTTAAAAATATTTTTATCGGATCGAAGAAAATTAATTATAAGAACAGCATCAGAACCGCTACCGCTGACAGGAGCATAAAGAAGTACTGTTACAGTAATCCAAGCGAATAAAGAATTGCTATCAAGTTGAAACTTAATACTAAGCAGGTTTATAACAAATATAATTATTGCAAAAAAAATCAGACTGAATGGGGATGTTATTCCAAAAGCCCTTTGATAAAGTAACCCAACTGATTCTAATTCAATACTTTCTTTATCAAGCAAAGATAAAATATTAGCAGGGGATGAATTTAGTTTTAGATTGTCCGAATTATTGAAAATACTTTCTTCAAGTTTATAGAATTCATTGTCAGTTTCGTAAAATTTTTGTCTGAATTTAGACGAAAGTCTTCCTGCGAAGATTACTCCTGCTGCATAAACTGGAAGGAAAAGTATGAAAATAAGTGATAATTTCCAGTTTATGTAAAAGAGAATACTGGTAAAAAAAAGAACCTGAGGAACGCGCCTTCCTGCGGTGCGAGTAATGGAGGTTATTGCACTACTTATCCATTGGGAGTGCTCTATAAAGTAATGAAGTGATTTTGATTTATCAATATTAAAAATAGAATTTTTAACAGCTTCTTTCCTGAGTTTCAAAGTAATGTGATTATTCAATGAATGAAAAAGAAAGTCCTGACAAAAAGAGAGAATGCTTCCTGTTAAAAAAGCTAATATTATTGCAGGAAATCCAATGAGTATTCTGACTTTAATGAGGTAAATAATAAATAATCCAGAAAAAACATGCAGTAGACTGATAAACAAGCCTGCAGCAATAGTAATCTTGTATTGTTTAAGTATTTCTTTGATAATCTTAAACAAAAATCGTATTCCTTTCTTAATTAGTTCGTGTCCTGTAATTCGCTTCGCGAAGAAATTTATTAAAATTTCTAACAGGCCACTACTAGTAAATTCAACACCTTGCGGTTACTGTCCTGAGCAAAAAATCGGCGAAAAATTTGATTTCCGGTATTACAGGACAGTAACTAATTATTTCGTGCCCTTTTATTCGCTTCGCGAAGGGTAAAAAAAATATCAGGCAACAAATAATATTTTCAGTATCTTTGGGTTAATGTCCTGAACAAAAAAAAATGGTACAACTTGAAAATTCGGTATTACAGGACGCTAACTATATATTTCGTTCCGCAAATTCGCTTCACGAATAATTTCAGGAAAAAGGTTTATTCAACGGTAACAGATTTTGCAAGATTTCTAGGTTGATCTACATCTGTGCCTTTAAAATCGCTTATATAATAAGCAAGTAGTTGAACGGGTATGACAGTCAGCAACGGTTCGAGAAGAGGATCCGTATCCGGTATCTGAAAAAGATCTGTTGCAATATCGGCAATTTCTGAGTCTCCTCTAGTTGCAATAGCAATAATTTTGCCACCGCGAGCACGAACTTCTTCAAGATTGCTGACAACCTTTTGATAGTATCCATTCTTGGGAACAATTGAAACAACAGGTAAATTTTCATCGATCAACGCAATTGGTCCATGTTTCATTTCGCCCGCAGGATAGCCCTCAGCATGGATGTAACTGATTTCTTTTAATTTTAAAGCACCTTCAAGAGCAATAGGATAGTTTAATCCACGAGCAATATAAAGAAACCCCGTCGATGACATGTATCTTCTTGCGATAACTTTAATTTGAGCACCCTGGTCAATAATCGAATGCATTTTAGAAGGAATTGTTCGAAGTTCACCAACCAGTCGAATAGCTTCTTTTTGTTCGAGAGATCCTGTTTTAATGCCAAGGTGAACAGCTGTCATAAAAAGGGCGCCCAATTGGCATGTAAATGCTTTTGTAGAGGCAACACCTATTTCAGGTCCAGCATGCGTATAGAAACTACTTGAACTAACCCTCGGAATCTGGCTGTTAATTACATTGCTTATAGAAAGAGTGAAGGCACCAGATTTACGAGCTTCTTTTACTGCTGCTAATGTATCAGCAGTTTCGCCGGATTGTGAAATACTTATTATTAATGTGTTTGCATCTAAAACGGGATTTCGATACCTGAATTCACTGGCAAAATCTACTTCAACGGGTATTCTTGCTGTATTTTCAATCATATACTTACCTATAAGGCCTGCATAATAACTGGTTCCACAAGCAATAATGAGAACTCTTTTTATATTTAAAGGAAGTTCGATACCGTCGAAGTAAATAAGATCTTCGCTGGTAATTCGCCCGGCAATTGTGTCACTGAGGGCTCTTGGTTGTTCAGAAATTTCTTTAAGCATAAAGTGCTTATAACCACCCTTTTCAGCAGTAACGGGATTCCATAGAATAGTCTGAGGGGTCCTTCTTATTTCTTCAAGTTGTTCATTGAAAATACTGATTTTATCAGGACTGACTTCAATAATTTCATTGTCCTCTGGAAAAATAACGCTGTTTGTGAGGCTCATTATGGCGGGAATATCAGAAGCAATGAAATTCTCTCCAGAGCTTGTGCCAAGGATAAGAGGGCTCTGATTCCTTGCAGCCCAAAGAGTATCAGAATACCCATCTATTAATATACCAAGAGCCCACGTTCCTTTTAAAGAAACTGTACAGGCAGCAATTGCTTCGAGAGGAGTTTTCCCTTTTGATAATCCGATATCAATAAGATGGGCTATTATCTCAGTATCAGTTTCAGAAGAAAATATTCGACCAGTTGAGATAAGATGTGATTTAAGTTCAACATAATTCTCAATGATTCCATTATGGACTACGGTTACTCGTCCACTAGTATGTGGATGCGCATTTTCAACAGATGGTTTCCCATGAGTTGCCCAACGGGTGTGCCCAATTCCGCAAGTACCAGTAAATCCTGATTTGTCAAGTTCAGGCTTTAGATTACTTAATTTTCCTTGAGCTTTAATTGTTATAGCCTTTGAATTTTCGATTACAGTAATACCGGCACTATCGTATCCACGGTACTCAAGTTTGCTGAGGCCCTCAAATAAAATGGATGAACAATTCTTGCTTCCTGTGTATCCAACAATTCCGCACATGGAAAAAACCTTTCTGTAGAAGACACATCAAAAGCCTTTTGCGTTGCACAAGAGGCAAAAAATCCAATAACTATCCAATTCGTGTCCTGAAATTCGCTTCGCGAAGGATTTTATTAAAAACTCTGACAGGCCACTATAATAAATTCAACAACTTGCAGTCCGTGTCCAGATCAAAAATCAGGCGAAAACTAGATAATATGTTATTTCAGGACAGCGACTAACTACTTATTGTTATCCATATTAACGATTTCTGCAAAAAGCCTCATTTTTCCAATTGAAAAAGGGAAAAATAAAGGTACGCTTACAGCACGGAGGTAAATACAAATGCTGAAAAAACTTATTTATATCTGTGCCTTAACGGCAGCCACATCCCTTGCAGCCTGTGATGATGACTCTACGACAAATCCATATGTTGAAAGTGCCTGTGATGACGGTCTTGATAACGACAACGATGGATTTATTGACTGTGCCGATCAGGACTGTATGGATAAACCGGCTTGCAATGGGGAAATCTGTAATGATGGTGAAGATAATGACGGCGATGGATATATTGATTGTGCCGATCAGGACTGTATGAATAGTGCAACATGTCAAATTGAAGATGAAATCTGCGATGACGGTCTTGATAACGATGGGGACGGTTTTGTTGATTGTAACGATAATGACTGTAGTTCCGAATGCGAATATCTTGAAGTCTGTGACGATGGTGAAGATAACGACGGTGATGGATTTATTGATTGTGCCGATCAGGATTGCCAGAGACATCAAGTTTGTAACACGACTGAAGAAGAAATTTGCGGAGATGGCATTGATAATGACGCCAATGGATTAACTGATTGTAAAGATCCTGCCTGTGCGGATCTACCAGAGTGCCAGATAGAGGGCGAAATCTGCGATGACGGTCTTGATAATGATGGCGATGGCTATATTGACTGCACTGATTCCGAATGTTTTGGTATTTCAGGATGTAACATAATCCCGGAAATTTGCGATGACGGCATAGATAATGACGGTGACGGTTATGTTGACTGTACTGATGTTGATTGTCGTTTAAACGAATACTGCCTTGAAAATCAGGAAATCTGCGATGATGGCCTTGATAACGATGGTGACGGCTATATTGACTGCACTGATCAGGAATGTCTCCAGCATCCTGCCTGCCAGGTAAACAGAGAAGACTGTTGGAATGGCTTAGATGATGACGGTGATGGGCTCGTAGACTGTGATGATATGGATTGTTATGAATATTGTAACAGTGATTATGAGTATGACTGTTCAAATGGCGTGGATGATGACAATGACGGTCTTATAGATTGCGAAGATATCGATGATTGCTATTGGTATTGCAATAATGACTACGAAATGGATTGTGGTGATGGTTATGATAATGATAACGATGGTCTTATAGACTGCGAAGACGAAGACTGTATGGGGACGCCAGAATGTGGCGAGATACTTTGCGATCCAATATTTGACGAAGGATGTCCTATGCCGAATCAGCATTGTTATGTAGATGTTTCCAATATGTCTATAGGTGAACCCTATTGTTATGCACCAGCAGGAAATCTGCCTACAGGTAGCCCATGTGGTTCTTCTACGGATTGTCAGCCTGGAAATGTGTGTATGTCAACAGGTTTTGGGGAACCCGTTTGTTATCAGGCTTGTTATCTTGATGCTCCTAATTGCTCGAACGGTGGAAGTTGTATGGGTTGGGATACTTATGGAATCTGCATGTAGTTCTTCGCAAAGAATCATAAAAATATCTAACAATTCAATAAAGCAAAATATGTACTATGTTACAAAAGGGGCTTTGCCTGATTTCCAGATTTCCTGTAAAAACCTCAGGAATAAAGGCAAGCAGTAGCAGTCTTTTTCTTGAAAAATTTCTTGAAAATAAGTCAATATCATATTACCGAAAAAGGTTTAGAATATTATTGAAAAGAAGCTTTTATGGGAATGACTTTTTTAACGCAGACACAGTGAGTCAGGCAGTCAGGAACTATTCGTCCCCTACTTTCAAAACAGCAAGGAAAGCTTCCTGTGGAATTTCAACGGTTCCTACCATTTTCATACGTTTCTTACCTTGTTTCTGCTTCTCAAGTAGTTTTCTTTTTCGAGAAATATCGCCGCCATAGCACTTAGCTGTGACGTTCTTACGAAATGCCTTTACTGTTACTCTTGCGATAATTTTAGTTCCAATTGCCGCCTGAATAGCAACTTCATACTGTTGTCTGGGAATATATTCTTTCATTTTCCGAATAAGGGCAAAAGATCGATCGTATGATTTGGTTCTATGAGTTATTATTGATAGGGCATCAACGGGATCTCCGTTAACTAAAATATCAACCTTTACCAAATCAGATGGCTCATAATCAATGGGTTCATAATCCATTGATGCGTAACCTCGAGTGTTGCTTTTGAGTTTGTCATAAAAATCAAAAATAATTTCTGCCAAGGGTAACTTATAGGTAATAATGACTCGTTTGTGACCATGATACTGTAGATTCAGTTGTTCTCCTCGTCGATCCAGAGCCAGTTTCATAACTGGTCCCACATATTCTTCAGGAACATGGATATCAGCTTTTATGAAAGGTTCATAAATACTTTCAATTTTCATAATGTTGGGAAGTTTTGCTGGATTGTCAATCCAAATTTCTTCCCCATCTTTCATGACAATCTTATAAGTAACTGTAGGAGCTGTAGTAATAAGATTTAGATCGTATTCACGCTCAAGACGTTCTTGAATAACTTCCATGTGAAGAAGTCCGAGATAACCGCAACGGAACCCAAACCCCAGAGCAACTGAAGTCTCCGGTTCAAACTGAAAACTGGAATCATTTAAAGTCAACTTTTCAAGTGCATCCTTCAGATCTCCATAATCTTCATTTTCAACTGGATATAAACCCGAATAGACCATGGGAAGAATTTTACGGAACCCAGGATAAGGTTCTACACACGGACGACTTTTATGAGTAACTGTATCACCAACATGAATATCGCTGATTTCTTTAATATTAGCAATAATATAGCCAACATCGCCAACAGTAAGTTCAGAAACTTCAACAGCATCCGGAATAAATACACCAACTTTGGTAACCTCATATACTCCTTTTGAGGCAACGAATAAAATCTGATCTCCCTTTTTAATTGTACCTTCGCCTATTCGAACAAGAGCAATAGCTCCAACATAACTATCGTACCAACTATCAAAAATCAAAGCTCGAAGTGGAGCGGATGGATCTCCCACAGGATGCGGTACTCGTTCAATAACTTGAGCTAAAACCTCATCAATACCGATGCCTTCCTTTGCACTTACCAGTGGCGCATCTTTGGCTCCGATACCAATTATTTCTTCAATTTCTTCTGCCACACCTTCCGGATCGGCGCTGGGAAGATCTATTTTGTTAAGAACAGGAATAATTTCAAGATTTTGATCTATAGCCAGATAAACATTTGCGAGAGTTTGAGCTTCAACACCCTGAGTTGCATCCACTACTAAAACAGCACCTTCGCAGGCCGCTAAACTTTTTGATACCTCGTAATTGAAATCGACATGACCAGGAGTATCAATTAAATTAATAATATAATCCTGACCTTTGTATTTGTATGGAATACGTACACTTTGAGCTTTTATAGTGATTCCACGCTCACGTTCCAGATCCATTCGATCCAGATATTGGGCTCTCATATCTCGCTCACTGACTAAGCCGGTTTTTTCGAGAATCCGGTCAGCCAGGGTACTTTTTCCATGATCTATATGTGCAATAATACTGAAGTTTCTGATGAATTTTGAATCCATACTGCCATCCTCAGCAATGGAAACTATCTGATTCTTTTATAAAGTCAATGATTTTCAGAGTATTCGATGTGGGTGATGTAAAATAAATACAAAAAGAGGGTCTTGTAGGCAAATTAATTACAAGTCAGGAACCAGTAATCCAAATCCCATTTTTTAATTAGTGTAGAAAAGTTTTGTCTTTGAGAATCATTGCATACCGAATCAGCAAGAGAATTACCCTCAGTTTCGTTATCAACATATTCCACATGAAAAACTGCTTTTCCAGCTTCAATAAATGCTCTGTAAAGATGGCATTCATTATAGTAAACACATTCTTCATTTAAAGCCCAATCAAAATAATTTATCAAGTCGACTACCTGATCTCCATCATTTTTTAAACCAATGCTTAATCCTCTTAAATGAGCTTCATTTGCGAGCCATATATTATAAAGAAGTTGGTCTTCATAGGAAAGATCAAATCCGGAGTCGTTTGTATATCCATCAATATTGTCTGGTTCAACGCCATCACAACCCTTTTCCACCGCAAGATCCAATCTGTTTTCCATAATATTTTTTACAGTATCACTGGAAATATTCAGCCAGTTTTCTCCATCCCATCCATCCAGTTCATTACCAATATCTGAAACTGTGAAATCATTCGCATCTTCTCTCCATTCTTCAAAACTACCTGCTGAAAAATAGCAAATAACAAGTGCTCCTGCTTCATGAATGGTCTGAATCTCATTGGGTGTAATTTCAAATAAATCAATGTCATACATTTCAAAATCATCAGAAAGATCGGGCGGAGTGACAGAGAGTTGCCAGTTCCACGTTGTATTTACTGGGATGGTATATTCACCCAGAGTATTATTTGTATTATTTGTATTATTATTAGTATTGTTAGAAGTGTTATTTTGATTGTTATTATTATTGTTTGGATTATCGCTACTTCCACAACCAGATACTAGAAGGCAGAAGGAAATAGAAAAAATAAATAACTTCATGATATATGCCTCTCTTAAAAAAAGAATTTGTAGTAAGTGTATCATAGAAAAATTGATTTGATTGAAATTGTGATGAAAAACCCCAGAAAAAAGGTATAAACATGCCACTTGTTCAAATCCGGTACCATTCAAGTGACCGGATATATTTCAGTTGGTTTATAAAAAGGTTTTCGGTTTAAAAGAACGTTAAATAACTAGTGGTTACTGGTTTTTTTCAAGTTTAGACAATCAAGTAGTTGCCGAAAACGGTTAAGAATAATCAGGAGTTAACAATGCGTGTATTATCAGGAGTTAAACCCACCGGCACTCTTCATATTGGAAACTATTTTGGAGCGATAAGACAATTCGTTGAACTTCAGCAGAAATATGATGGTTTTTATTTTGTTGCAGATTATCATAGTCTTAATTCCAATCCAGAAAGTTCAAAATTAACTTCGTTTACTAAGGATATAATCATTGATTATATGGCACTTGGACTGGATCCCGACAAAAGTACGATTTTTCTTCAAAGTGCGGTTCCAGAAGTTTTAGAACTTGCATTCCTTCTTTCAAATGTAACCAACATGGGGCTTTTGATGCGTGCTCATTCTTTTAAAGATCAGCAGGCAAAAGGAAACCTGCCCAATGTGGGACTCTTTTATTATCCACTACTTATGGCAGCAGATATTCTTCTTTATGATTCAAATTATGTTCCAGTGGGAAAAGATCAAAAGCAGCATCTGGAAATTACAAGAGATATAGCTATAAAGTTCAATGAATTATATGACGATGATTTTTTTATACTTCCTGAACCAATTATTTTAGAAGAAGTTGCTTTGATACCTGGTACTGATGGTCAAAAAATGTCCAAATCATATGGAAATACCATAGAGATGTTTGCTCCGGAAAAGGCCCTGAAAAAACAAATAATGGGTATTGTGACGGATTCAACGCCTCTTGAAGAACCTAAAGATCCGGAAACCTGCAATGTTGTAAAACTTTTTAAATTTTTCGCGTCCACATCTGAAGTAGATGATATGAAGGCAAAATACCGTGCCGGAAATTATGGATACGGACATGCAAAACTTGAGCTTTTTGAAGCTGTTAAACGCTATTTTGATTCAGCGCGCAAAAAACGAGAAGACCTTGCAGCAGATCCTGCGAAAGTGGCGGAAATCCTGCGAAGAGGGAGTGAAAAAGCCCGCGCTGTTGCTATACCTAAAATTCAACGGATTAAAAAGAAAATGGGCCTTGTAGGAAATATCTACTAATGCATATTGTGGTTAAAAACTTTATTGAGCGTAAAGAAACTAACATTAAGTGGAACAATATTACGCTTTTTCCAGCGATACACTACAGTATGGAATTTGCGAATCTTGTTCGAAGAGAGGTAGTTTCCGGTAAATATGACTTCATTGCTGTAGAGCTTCCGGAATCCTTAAATTCACAGATTAAAAAACTTGTGAGATTCCTTCCAGCCCATGTTGTATTAAGGTATCCTTCTTCCGAAGGTGGATATAACTGGCTTGTTGGTGAAAATACTGATCCATTCCTTGAAGGCATCAGATCTGCTTTAGAGAAAAATATTGATTGTGCCTGTATTGACAGGGATACAGAAGATTATCCTGCGGTTTTTCAGCCCGTTCCCGACACATCTGCCCTAAGCAGTGTAGAAACAAATGTTTTTTCCTCTCTTTTACTTGAACAGAATCTAAATGTTAATGAATTTGTGAAACATTTTGTAACCGAGCGGCCTGAACTGGAAATATTGAATCGAGAAGACGAGCAAAGATGCAAAACGATGGCATGGCATCTTAGTGAAAAAAAAGAGGAATATAAAAATGTTTTATTTATTTGTGGCTTTTCACACATAAATGACGTCCTTGAAGCTCTTGAAACAGATCCAGTACGCCCTCTGGGACGAGTACGCAGAGATAATGTTGAGATATTGAAAATAAGTGAAGAGATAAGTTCCGTAGTTTCGGAAACACCAGCATGGTTTCGAAAAGAATATGAAAGTTTTAGATTAAGTACAGAACCGTTTCCTTCGAGATATGAATTTTTTTCAAGTTTGCTTGTACAGTCGGCAATCAAATATAAAGATGAGTTTAAGATAGATGTTAGACTCGCATCTTTGCGCATGCTTATTAAATACTCGCGAAATCTTGCATTGCTTTCCGGTAGTCTTTTCCCTGAACCCTGGGACATTATTACCGCCGCAAACGGGGTAGTAGATCATGATTTCGGTTATATTCTTCATGGAGTAATGACGGATCTTTCAGAGATGAATACTACCGCTGCCGCGCTTGAGGAGGCCGAGCTAACCCCTGAGCAATTAGGCAAGAGTTCAAGAACTATTCAATTTCACCGACGGGTTCTTCAACGTCGTTCAAGAATGCTCAGTGTCGTTAGAACCAGACCCAAAGAAAAGTTTCCTGGAGAGTGGGGAAATATTTCTGATGAAGACTATATATGTTCTTACCAACCGGAAGATGTAGTTATTGAAAATTTTGGTGGCAATCTTGCGGAAAAGGGTAGAACACTGATGGGAGATCTTGGAAAAAGGACGTATCCTTTTTCTGCTAGTCTTCTTGATGGAATAAATATCAAGGAAACCCTTCGGAATTGGCATGAGGGGCGTGTTTATGTTGAGGAAAATTTCAGTGGAAAAGGAAAAGTTGGAGCGGTAGTTCTTGTTTATGATACAGATGATGGATCTGAAGAAAAATATCCGTATAGGATGCACTGGCTTGGAGAGCATAATCAGGAATCAGATATGGCCTTTTATGCTACTATGCCAGGTGAGACAATGGTTGGGCCGGGAATAACTCGCTGTGAATATGGCGGAATGCTTTTAAGTTGGCCTCCGCTTCGCATGTGGCCTGTATGGGAGGATCCCTGGCTTGCATACTTTGGGAAGAAATCCTCAATTCTGCTGGCAGCAGCCCTCCAGCTTACTCAGGAGCGGATTGTTGTCTATGCTGCCCCGTCACCACCGGACCCCTCAATCAAACGACTGGCAGGGCGGATGGGGCTTAAGATAGTGTACCTGCCCCTGGGTACTCTACCACCAGATATTCTTCGAAAAACGAGACATTTTCACATTCTTTCAGGTAAAGATACTCGTAAAAAAGCCCCAATGTATATTCTAGATGACTAAATTTGACATATGAACTACTTTGAAAATAAAAGGATCAAAAAAGCCTGAATCAGGTATTACATGCCTTAACTATTTAAAATTTCGCTCAATTTTGTGGAAAACTCACCATTTATTATACTATGGTTATTAAATACAAAAGAATCAAAAATAGCTGGAGTTCCATTAATAGAAATATTAGAAACCATTATTGAAGCAGATTCATCAGGTATTATAACTGAGTCTACAATTATTCCATTTGAAATATTGAAACAGAAAAATTGGACGATTACTGTTCTCAGACCTTCACCGATTGTAAATGTATAATGATAAACAGGTAATGAGGAGACTCTGAATTCATCTCCGTATGGAATAAGGCAGGGTAAATGACAAAAAAGACCACTTTTTTCTTTTTTCAGGGTCATTACTATTGAAGGATCCGCCTGTTCAATTAAAAATAAATATTTTTCTCTCAGTGGTGAATTTTTAGACTCGGTCTTATTTTTTAAATGATCATAAGTAAAGTAAATGAGAAGGAAAATATATGTTATAAAGGTAATTATTGCAGCAATTATAGCCTGACTTCTACCCTTATCTTCCCATAAAGCAACTGTAATAATAAATCCCAGTCCAAACATAAAGAGAGAAATACGCTTAAAAGTATTTCTCAAAGAATCTGTCTGGATAAAAGAATCAATTCTTGGGATATCTGTTGACCAACTGAAATCATCTGCTGTAAACTCTTCAAAAAGTGGGCACCCGTATTTCACAAAATCACTTTCACACAGTTCGCTATCTTTAATTATAAAAATGGCGGTGTTCCAATTGTTTCCGCTAGCCAACTGGAATCCAAGAAGTGTGTCATCTCCGTCGGATGCACCGGAAAGAGCTTCGTTATAGAACCTCCACCTCTTAACGTGGTTTTCAGGTTGTCTTTCACCGGAATCAATTCTCAGCATTCGTGGCATTTCTGTACCGGCATTTTCATAGTAAAACCTGAACCTGCAACTGAAATTATTTTTTAAAGCAGTATAGGTTGATTTTTCTGACTCAGGGGTAACAGACCAGTAGATATTTTCCAGATAGTTAATAACCGCGTTTTCGTATTTTGAGTAAATTTCTTTCAACTGAAAATTCAACTTTCCTGAGGTTTATTTGTTTTCTTACGTTGAGTTTAATTCAGAAAAGAGTAAATTCCAACCCATATTGAGAAAGAAAAAGACTTTTAACTTGTTGGAGGATTAATAATGGAAATAAAAGAAATAATAAACATTTGCAATGAAAATGACGTGCATTATCTGAGACTGCAGTTTACTGATATTCTGGGCATGAATAAAAATGTGGAAGTTCCTTCCAGTCAATTTGAAAAAGCATTAAGTGGCCAATGTTATTTTGACGGTAGCTCCATTGAAGGTTTTGCAAGAATCGAAGAATCCGATATGCTTTTAGTACCAGATCTCGATACCTTTCAGATACTTCCATGGTCAGATCCTGTTTACGGTAAAGAAGCTCGCATTATGTGCGACATATTCAATCCCGATGGTACTCCATATGAAGGATGCGCTAGAGGTGCACTTAAACGCATGCTAAAAAAAGCCGCGGACAAGGGATATCGGATGATGGTGGGACCAGAAGTTGAATTTTTCCTTTTTCAACGGGATGGAAATGGACAACCTACTATTAAAACTCATGATCGAGGAAGTTATTTTGATTTAACTCCAGTAGATCGAGGTGAGCAAGCTCGTCGCAGGATTGTGGAAGATCTGGAAAAGATGGGGTTTGAGATAGAAGCATCTCATCACGAAGTAGCTCCAGCACAGCATGAGATTGATTTTAAGTATTCTGAAGCTCTAAGAGCAGCAGACAATATATGTACCTTCAGATTTGTAGTCCGAAAGATAGCCATGGATCATAACCTTCATGCTACATTTATGCCCAAGCCGATTTATGGTGAACTTGGAAGCGGGATGCACGCTAACCAGAGCCTTTTCCGTGGAGAAGAAAATGTTTTTGTAGACGGAAAGGGACTCAGTCAGGAAGCCCTGTGGTACATCGGTGGACTCATGCATAATATCCGTGGTATTACGGCAATTACAAATCCTCTTATTAACAGTTACAAGAGATTAGTTCCTGGTTATGAAGCGCCCACAACAATTGCCTGGGCTCGTCGAAATCGTTCTCCTCTAATCCGAGTGCCAGAAGCAAGTGGAAATAGTACAAGAATCGAGCTCCGCAGTCCGGATCCTTCCTGTAACCCGTATCTTGCAATAGCATGTATTCTGGCAGCAGGTCTTGAAGGCATCGAAAACAAACGTGATCCTGGATCTCCGCTTGCTGAAAATATATATAAACTGGACGAAGAGCGCAAAAGGGGCCTTGTTCATCTTCCTGGTTCGCTTGCAGAAGCGCTGGATGAGTTTGAAAATAGTAATATTGCAAAGGAAGCCCTTGGTGGACATATTCATACAAATTTCCTGCGTGCAAAACGTGCTGAGTGGTCAGAATATATATTAAGGGTACACCCATGGGAAACAGAGCAGTATCTCAGTCGCTACTAAAAATTGATCATGGCCAGAATCCAGTTTTCCTGAGTTCCTAATCACATATTAAAAAATCAGGAACACAGGCAATCAGCAGCAGGACAGTCAGGGTCTTTCTTCCGAGGCTTTATCTTGTATATTAATCACTATCTTATTACTCATGAAGAGGTTTATTGTACATAATATTGAAAGAGGTCATATAAATGGGTAAATTTGTTTTTTTAAGTATAATTATTGTTTGTGGTTGCAGTCCAGAAAAAACTGAAAAAACCAATGAAAATCTACCAGAAAAAATATGTAAACCTGCAGTTACCTGTGATGGAATCAAATCAGAATTGCCACCCGGGTATACAATTCATTGTGAAAAAAATGGAATTACAATAAAAACTCCGTCAATTAGATATATTAACAAAAATAGTTCTGGACCTGGTAAATTAAATTCTTTCAGTTCGGATTCTTCTGGACCTGGAGGAATTGGAAATGTTTCTATCTGGATACGCATACTTGAAAGAACACCACCGAAGCAACTCAATAAAATTGTTGAAAACAATGAGAAAGCTCAAAAGCAAGTTCCGGAATGCAAGGCAAAATCTTGCCTGAAAGAAAATAAGGAAAAACTTAAAAAAGCAGGATTTAAGCCTGTGCCTGAATATTATGATTGCCTCCATAGCTATCTGATTGGCTATTTGTATGTTCCTGAGGATAAAAATCAGGCTATAGTTTTTAATAAACTTGTTTCATCTATAAAAAAACACCTGAAAAGGTATGATCAAAAACTGTAGGTATAGACAAGAGAAGTCTGTAGTGTATGAGATTCAAAGTCGTGGGATTCTCCGAGGCAGGTTTTTGATCCACCATCGGGAGTCGTACAGAAATCCGTCCAGAGATTTAAATAATATTTTATTACAACACCAATATAAGATCTCGTAGAAAGAGCTCTGGCAATTCCGAAACTGAATCCAAAGTAACCACCTGAAGTTTCAGTTTTAATATCATTTCCTGCTCCATTTGTGCCCCAACTTTTCATCAATGTGAGACCCATTTCCCCTCCAACCCAAGCCATGATAAACCTATTAGCCTCACGATGTGGCATAAAATAATATCTAATAAGTATACCCATAGATCCACTGAGGGTATTGTCGTTCATATTCTCCCCACTGTTGTATCGGGTATCAAATCCCCAGCCAACCCAGAAATCACTGCGTGGACGATATAAAAGGCTTGCTGTAACTGCGGGGCCGGTTTTTACAGCAATATCCGTCAGCGATGAGATACCAATAGTTCCTTCGACCATCCAATTTGGTACATATTCACCTTCCCCGCGATCATCTACCAATTTTTTAACTTTCTTTGAATCTGTTTCAAAACCACTGGACTCTAAACCTTCGGTAGCATTTTTAGATGTCGGTTTTTTTTCTTCTAGTTTTGGTTTTGGTGAAGATGGATCTGTCTTGTCAGTTTTTGTTGGGGTAGTTTTTTCAACTTTTACGGGTGGTAAACCTTCAGGTGATTTTGTTTCAACTGCGCCCGTTTGTGTAAATATTAATGTAATTAAAATAAATATATTCATGTTACTTCCTGTAGATGTAAATAGCTCTGGATGCACCGACTTCTTTTATCTGCCAGCGGGCTCTACCGCATCCTGAAACCTGCACATAGGCTGTATTTACGGGGTAAAAGCCATTGGAAAGGTTTTTAATAACTACAATATTATATTTGTCTTTTTGAAGTGTAAAATGGAAAACCCGTGTTGGATTTTTCTCAAGACGTATTTTGGTAGCGTTGCGACCGTTAAAAGTGACTAGAATTGTATCTCCATCAGGCTCATCATGATCATAAAATTGAATGCTTACGCGGCTTTGGGTGGTTATACAGGTGGCGAGGGTTGCAGCCGCAGGCACTTTGGGAAGATCTTTTATTTTCGGAAGTACTTTTTTATCGCTTTTTTCTTCAGGCGTTTTTCTATTTTTATTTTGAACAGATTTTTCTGTCTGTTTTCCAGGGGACATGGACGTTTTTAAAGGAATTTTCGGCCCGGGAATAGTCTCCTGCATCATTGGGGCTATATTAAGAATTTTATTGTCAATTTTAATGTCAGCACTCATCGGGGTTTTTTCCGAAGGTCCATCCTTTTCGGGGCCTGCCGCATCCATGGGGGTAATCATTGAATCTTTACGATTTTTAGTTAGCGGAAGAGTTTCTGATGGTTTTAAAGGTTTCTTCACAACAAGTTTTTCAGGATCAGCATAAATTCGGACTTTGGGCTTGTTCTCAGCCTCACCGGCATCCTTTTTAAACCCAAGTCCTGCCAGTTCAGTTTTTTCAAGTTCTTTTACTGAGTTATCCACAAGTTTTTCTTCCTGAACAATGTTTGGATGCACTGTATTATTTACAGCCATAACTTCCTGATCAAACGCCCATTGCAGGACTTCGGTACACTGCGTGTGTCTCATTTCTGTCTGGCTTGCCTGGGCTTTTGCAGTCATTGTTTTCTGATACTGAATAATAAAAAGTATTAAGATTGCTCCAAGTGCAGATGCAATGACATCCAGAAAAGAAATGGAGAAAACCATAATTTCGCGATTTTTTCGAGCTCTCATGCCTTACCTGTCCGGGTTATATAGACGAACAATCAAATTGTTCAGGCAGTACTCACTCTGCTCATTAATAATTTCTTCTTCTTTTTTTTGCAGAAATTGACTCATTAAAACCACCAGAACACTCTGCAATAACGCAATAATAGTTGTATTGAAAGCAAGCCCAAGCTTGTTAGTAACTTCCCTTGACAAATTCTTTTTTACGGAAGCTTTTTCACTTCCTGTTTCTTTTTTTTCGGATTGCAGGGGAGCGACTTCCGCAGTCTGATTTGGCATACTTACTTCAATTGATGCTAAAGCACTGGATATTCCGATGACTGTTCCAATAAATCCAAGTGTGGGTAAAAGCCAGGCTATATATCTGATTAAGGTATAACGAAGATCCAGTCGATGGAGTTCTAGATCCACTTGAGATGACATAACTTCGTGACTTTGCTGCGCGCTCGCATGAGTCTGAAAACTCATTCCGGCACTGTGAATCAGGCGAGCAAGAAACAAATTTTCCCTTCGAATATGAACATATGCTTTTTCCATGACCTCTGGAAGTGTTTCACTTGTAAGAATGCTGTTTGAGCGCTCAGGTAATAGCTCCAGTTCAATGGATTTTCTTTCTTTTTCTGCACTTCGGTACCGAAAAACACTGTCACCTATGGCAATACCGAGCATGATCCACATGATATTCTGGATGGTGATAGGGTAGGGAAGGACACTTGATGAGCTATCTGCATGATAATCCAGGAACAGTTTTGCTGCAGTGGATCCCGCCGTTAGCAGAATTGTAAGCAGAAGAATGAAAAAAAGTGCACCCCCCACACCACATAGTATAAAAAACATTCGGTTTTTTTCAAACTTTAAATATTCTGGCAACTGCATTTTTGTTCCTTATAGAGTTCATCTCTAGTAATCCGCTTCAAAATTGCGTTACTGAAGTTCAATTTTTATTAAAACTGAGCATGTATAAAAAAACATGTTATTCAGAACGCTACGATAAGTTCAGGTTTTCATTCTTAATGTTCTTTGTTAAAAACATGAAAAACCTGTATTTCTTGACATCAACTATTGAGGACACATAGGACATCCGTTACCTTCAAGATGGATTATTCCATGAATTGGACAACGAACTTTCTGACTTCCCACCGGTAATTTTAATATTTTAATTTCATTAATTATATCTGTTACATAAAAAGGCTCTTCGTTGAAACCGAAATAAAGTACATCATCGGGTTTCAGTTCCTCAATGAAATGCCTCTGAAGGCGCCTTTTCGCACCTCTTCGTTCAATATAAGTTCCATTATGTGAAATATCCTCAATTTTAAAATTTTCGCCGGCATCAATAAAAATAGCGTGCTCTAAAGATACGGATTCATCAAGTATCTGAAGACTACAACTATATGATCTTCCAAGTTTATATCTGTATCCCATCGTTCACCTACTGCGTTACACCATTCCATGAAGCCGGAAGGAAAATCGCATGAAAAATTCGCATGAGAGGATCACTGAGATCATGGAATTTTTGTTCGTTATTGTACGCTTCGAATCCTATTACCCGTCGGTTCCAGCGACGCTCTTCAAAAAGCCACTGGCTGCCATACGCTTCAATGTTCCAGGTAAGGCTGTCCCACCATGTTCGGATAAACTCGTTCACCCGGCTGTCATCAACAGATTTGAAAAAATTGCCCCAGTATGGGTGAGTTAAAGCGGTTTCTTTCTGGGCTGCAAACACATCAATCTTCAAATTTTTAATATCCGTAAGAATCAAATCCTGATGATTTTCGATATACTCCATTTTTTCAAGATCTGTACTGAATGATTGTGTCCGTGAAAAAAGTATTTTCAGCATGATTTGGGCAAGGGAGTTTTTCCGTTCCAGACTGAGGCGGAAATAATGCCCGAGAAAATCCATTGTAAGGGTGCTATTTATGAAAAAACTAACCGTAAAAGCTTTGTCGTTAGCTACTTCATAAATATTTGTCCAGAGTGGAATCTGTTCAGAAAGTTCAATATCTGTCCAGGGCTTTTCTTTCCATCGAAGGGCACTGTAATAAATTGTAGCTCCACAGTAGGCGAGAGGATGAAAATTCTCTGATAGTTTTTGAGAAAACAGATCAGGATTATCTTTTATTATCATTCCAAAAGCCTTTATTATTTTAATTTGACTCTGAATTAAAACATAAACTTCGCTTAATTCGTTATGATCCATCAACCAATGGTATTGTCCAAGATGTTCTGTGGTAAGGCCCTGAGTTATTTTTTTATAAGCAGAAACCACCGGCCCGCTGTATCTGGGAAAAACGTAGCCATCAAAATCAACAAAATCCCATAGAAGCCTGAAAAGGCCCTGTTCATTTTTAAGTGATTCTTCAAGTTTTGAGTGAACTCCGCGAATATCCATAAGATTCATACGGGAAGCAAGTTCAAACCAGCTTTTTCCTTTTCCAAGCAACCCACTCAGGGCATCCCGGAAAAGAGAAGAATTGTCATCAAGGGATTTTCGCAGACTTTTTTGAAGTGTTTTTACCTCTATTATTTCAGGTTTTCTTCTGACTTCCAGTTCCTCTGTTGTCTTTGCTCCTGTACGGGAAGCAAAAAGATCAAGATTTTCGCCAGCAAATTTTTCTTTCTGGGAAAAATCACTTTCCCAGTTTTCATACTCCCACGATGCATCATCCCCCGTGAGGCCGGAAAGTTCTTTTTCCATTGGATCATACATGTAGGAAGAAATATAATTTATAAATCCGTCTTTTATAAAGTTTTTCATCTGATTTCGGGAGATAATTCCTCGTAAAAACAGACTGTAGGCAATTTTTTCCAGTATTTTCATTTTCTATTCCGAAGTTCCATTTTTATTTAAGTAATTGATACTTAACGTAAAAAAATAAACAGAAATCGAAGGTCACTTCTGGAGAAAAATATATACCTGCAATGAGCCTTTTGCAAAATTCCGGATTGTTGTACTTTTAGAATAAATAATTACTTAACTGTAGGAGTAGACGGGCTTGTTGACCAGGTATCGGGAGAAGTTCTATGTAGAGAATCTGTTTCAGGTGTTGCGTTTTCAGACTCATTCCACTGGGTTGTCACACCGCATATTGACATCAAGTTAGCATCGTCAGCATCAGCAGTATCGTAAGCAATACCATCAACTTTTGTTGCTGTATTTGAACCTACTGAAAAAGTTGTTGTCGCAGGGATAACTGTATTGATGGGTATTTCTGCAGCAGTACAACCATCACATCTTATAAGAATAACGCCATCCTGACCATTTTGAAGAAAATTAGAAGCAAGTGAAAAAGATTGATTAATCCCTGTCATTGATGGTGACCCAATCGTGAAAATATCACCATCATTTAAAGTACCTGAAAGTTGAATTGTAGCGTATGTCAGATCATTACTGCCATTAATTAAAATAAGAAAATAACTTTCTGTTGAAAAATCAATGGTTGAACCAGTATTGTTCCAGAGTTCGATAAATTCAGCAACATCTGTTCCTGGGGTATCAGAATCAACTTCCCAGAGATATAACTTGCTTTCCCAAGTAACAGAGCCGTTTGTTATATTTGCGACTCCGCCTCCCGTAGCACCGAAATCAATACATGAAGTCCATGTATTGCCCATATCACCAGAGAATTCATACCAATAAGTATAAGTTCCAACATTTTCAAATGTAAAGTTTACCATATACTGATCATTATTTGGTACTCCAGGTTCGGTTCCAGCAAAGGAAGCATTTTCACATTCGCTGTTTGTTCCATCTGTCCAACACATTCGTGATCGGACCTGAGAAATAGCATCAGAATATGTGTCTGTATAACCAGAAATATAAAGTTTGCCATAAATATCTGTGGAATAACCTACAGTTTCATTTATTGCAACAGGATAAATATTTCCACACCAACCAATGCTGACAGGTTGTAAATCAGTGTTCTCAGCAGCCATAGTATTTATATAAAGTGTCTGGAAATTTCCAGTGCCATTGGGGAATCGTCCCCATATTGGTTGGTTCGTTGTCCAGTCAGTGCTGTCGATCTCAGTGGTTCCAACATAAAGAGTAACCATATCGTTGTCGGGGTTTATATTAATGTTCTCAAATACATAATAACCATTTGCTGGAATTGTTGTAGATGCTGGAATGGTGTGATCAGTACCTCCTACATTAATAATCCAACCAGAAATATCCGCTTCAGATGAATTTCCATTGTGAAGTTCAACCCAGCCGGTAGCTCCGGTGACTACTTCGTTCAGGAAAATAAAACCTTCATTAATGCAATTTGCCGTATCAACCCAAGCTCCGTCAGAGCAGAGTTGTTCAATCCTTCCTGAATTATTATATCCACAAGGTGTTGTCCCGGTTTGCGTTGTACTATTTTCACAGTCGTCGGTTTCAGTACAGGTACCATCAACCCAAGCGCCCGAAACGCAGTTTTGTTCAAGTGAGCCATTGTTGTTAAAGCCGCAAGCATTATTCAAAGTCTGAGAAGTACCATTTTCACAGTCGTCGGTTTCAGTACAGGTACCGTCAACCCAGGCGCCTGAAACGCAGTTTTGTTCAAGTGAACCATGATTGTTAAAGCCGCAAGCATTATTTAAAGTCTGAGAAGTACCATCTTGACAGTCATCGGTTTCAGTACAGGTACCGTCAACCCAAGCGCCCGAAACGCAGTTTTGTTCAAGTGAGCCATTGTTATTAAAGCCACAAGCGTTAGTCAAAGTCTGAGAAGTACCATCTTGACAGTCGTCGGTTTCAGTACAGGTACCATCAACCCAAGCGCCCAAAACGCAGTTTTGTTCAAGTGAACCATGATTGTTAAAGCCGCAAGCATTATTCAAAGTCTGAGAGGCATTATCAATACACTCGTCTGGATCAACGCAGTTTTCTGTATCCTGCCAGAAACCGTTTATGCATTCCTGATCATAAAGACCTCTGCCGTTTAAACCACAAGCTGATGTTCCAGGTTGATTTTCTCCAGTTGTACATTCCGGTGTTGAATTGCACTCATCAGTTAATTCCCATGCGCCGTTTACACATCTTTCTATAAACACGCCGTTGGGATCGCAGGGAGTATCGGAATTTCTTTCAGCTAAGTTGACACATACATCCGTTCCTGAACAATCTGTTGTTTCAGTCCATTCACCTTCCTGACACTCTTCGATGACAAAACCTTCATTATTGAGACCGCAAACGGTTGTTCCGTTTCTGGTGTCACCATTTGTGCAGGCTGGTTCAATATGACAATCGGTAGTGTCGTCAATCCACTGACCATTTGTACAATTTTGCATAAAGAATCCTTCACTGTTATCACCACAAACCGTTGTACCAATCTGCGTTGCCTCGTTTACGCACACATCTGTACCAGTGCAGGAGGTTGAATCAACCCAGGTATCATCTACACAATTTTGAATGAGTACACCTTCGTCGTTCAAACCGCAGACGGTTGTGCCTTCCTGAGTGTCACCATCAGAGCAAGTGCCACTGGATGGATCATCATCACAAGATGACAATGATGTAATTGCTAACATACTTAAAATTATTGCAAGTTTTTTCATTTAGTTCTCCTTGTTTTTTGCTATTAAATTTCTAAAAAGAGCAAAGCAAAATCTCTATATAAGAATCCATGTTCTTTTTACCTCTTTTACTAAATAATTCAAGGTGTATTTGATTTATGTTTATTTCCTTTTTGGAATATCAGGCGCAAGTACAAAAAATGAAATTGAAAAGGATCAATTGTTGATTTGAAAAGTTCTTAGTGAGATAGTAAGTAGTGTTTGAAATTCGCTTTACAAAGAAATTTATTAAAATTTCTAAAAGGGCACTACAATAAATTCAAAACATTGCGGATACTGTATTTTTTTCTAAAAAGTATGGTTTAAAAATAATATATTATAAAGAGATATGAATTAATGGTAGAACATGTTGAAATAATAGATATTCAGGAAAAACGTATTGCGAAATGGAAAGAAAAACTGCTCGATCTCTCTCTCCGGAACCGATTATTGAACTTCAGGGAAACTAAAACCGCTCTGAAACTGGAAATCAGTAAAATAAATCTCTTAGAGGACAAACTGAGTTCTTCTCAGGCGCTCCAACTACTCCCATGGCCGAGTGATTTGCTTGAAACTCAAGAAAATAAATATATGCAACCATGTGGGGATGTGAAATGTACGGATGAATCGATTGAAATACATGGTCTTGGAAAAAATGAGATTTATATTCGATTATCAGAAACCGAATTGGAAAAGCGCTTAAAAGAAATTTACCGCTTATATCGCAGCGGACTTGAGGAAACTGGTGTTAATACTTTATATATAGCTTGCGGATTCGTTAACTGGTTGGATCCTGAAAAACAACAACGTCGCGCTCCAATTATTTTAATTCCAGTAAGCATCAGCCGTACTTCTGTTCGTGGGAACTTTGAAATAAAAATATATGAAGGAGACAGTGAGATAAATATTACACTCCTCGAAAAGTTTCGCAAAGAGTACGGTATAGATATCTCATTTCCTGAAATTCCCATGGATGAAGCAGGTGTAGACGTAAATGCAATAATAGGTGAGTTCAGACAAAAGCTTAGTGTTACGGGTTGGATAGTTGAGGAATCAACAGCACTGGGTTTTTTCTCTTTTTCTAAATTTCTAATGTGGAAAGATCTCGAATCAAGAACATCTGAACTTTTAAATAACCATGTTGTCGCTGCAATTGCATCTGCTGGCAAAATTCCTCTTTTAAATTCTGCTGACAAAAAGACTTCAATGAATCTGTATCTACCTCTCAGCGCAGATTCCTCACAAAAAGAAGCCATTGTAGAGGCTACATCAGGAAATACATTTATTTTAGAAGGACCCCCGGGAACGGGAAAATCTCAAACAATAACCAATATAATTGCAAATTGTATTGGCAATGGCATGAAGGTTCTTTTTGTTTCAGAGAAAAAAGCGGCTCTGGAAGTTGTTTACAAACGTTTGCGGGATGCAGGTCTTGGGACTTGGTGTCTGGAACTCCACTCAAATAATGCCAGTCGAAAAACAGTGCTCGAACAATTTGAAAATGTATTAACAAAACAGCCGGAAAAAGCCACAGAGGAATTCGACCAGCATTATGAGGCAGGTCGGAAACTTGAGACAAAACTGAATGCTTTTGTTAATGCACTTCACGAAAAAACACCATGTGGGTTCAGTCTTTTTCAAACAATTGAGCAACTTGCTGATTTACTGGAGATCCCTTTTGTTGCAATTAATTTCGGATCGGATCCTGAATTAATAACCGGATCCAGATATACTGAGATGCTTGAAATAGTAGAAACCTATGCCCTCAGTGCTGAAAAAGAAGGTCTTTTCAGTGTTCATCCTTTTCGTTTATGTAATGCCCTTCCAATGGAAAACATCCGAATTGAAGCACTGGATAAACTTAAGAAAGTATCTGAGTTAATAACTGTTTCACGTGCAGCATCAACATCTCTTGTGGAGGCAATTTACGCTGGAGAGTATAAAAAACCAAAACATTTTTATAATATGGAATCCCTCGCGGCACTGAAGAGTTTGGGCTCACTTTCTGAAAAGCTTTTACCCGCTACAGAAAAATTATGCACCGAGGAACGATTTCCAGAAGCAAGAATTGAAATAGAAAAATATCTTGATGATATAGATGAGGAATATCGTTTATCTGAAGAAGTTTTAACTGATTTTAAAGAAGATCTTTTTTCTCTTAACCTTCCTTCTTTTAAGTCCGTTATTGAAAAATGGATGAATTCCTTTTTCCTTTTTGCGTTTATTATGCTTTTTTTTACAAGATGGAAATTGAAAAAAGTGGCAAAAGGTGAACTTCTTCCCAATCGACAATTACCACAACATATTGATAAAGCAATAAAAGTAAATTTACTTAGAGAGAAAATTGCTCAATCAAGAGATGAAATTTATTTATACTTGGGATATTATCCTGAAAGTAATACAACGGATAAGTCCAGAGCAGTTTTGCAATGGGCCGGTGATTTTCGAATAGCCCTGAGAAATTGGCTTGTTTCAGGATTTTCACCTGAAGATCGTTCTGCTGTTTCCGATACGATAATTAAAACTGCTTGTCGCAGGGAAGAGAAGGAGTGGGTAAAACCTGTAAATTGGGAAAATTTAAGTGAAAAACTAGGCATTACAAGTGAATTTCTTGATGCTGTAAACACACTGAATAAAATACTACATTTCGACGACTCATATTTGCGAAACAACAAAGATATTTTTGGAGCGTTGGAAAATGACTGTATCCCTATGATTGAAAATATAGATCTGCTTAGAGATCATGCATTTTACAATTTATGCAAAGAAAAAATGTCTTTTATAAATTGTCGTCAAATATCAGCAGCTTATGAGAATGACGAGTTTTTAGCAAAAAGTATTGTTTCTGTATTTAAAAAAACATTTTTATCGTGGTTATTTGAAAAGTATTCTTATAGAAAGCAAGCCCTAAGGGATTACAATTCGAAAGTACTGTTATCTGACGTAGAGAAATTCAACAATCTGGAAAATTTAAAAACAAAATCATCCGTTTGTGCGATAAATAATAAACTTTTTTCAAAATCATCTGAAATATCACTGGATGCACCCTCTGCTTCTGAAGCAGGAATTTTAGTCAGGGAGATCAAGAAAAAAAGACGTCAGATGTCTGTAAGGAATCTTTTCAGGACAGTACCAAGACTTATAGGAACTTTAAAACCCTGTATTTTAATGAGCCCTCTAAGCGTGGCGCAATTTATAGACCCAGACAACACGTTTTTTGATATAGTCATTTTTGATGAAGCGTCTCAGATTACTGTCCACGAATCAATTGGTGCTATCGCCCGGGCAAAACAACTTGTCGTAGTAGGTGATTCAAAACAACTACCGCCTACCGCTTTTTTCAGTAAAACGGATGATGAAGTCGTTATTTCAGAAGACGATACTGAGGAGCTTGAAAGTATACTGGATGAGTGTAATGCCGGATTATTTCCTTCAAAAATGCTCCGCTGGCATTATCGCAGTCGACATGAATCCCTTATATCATTTTCAAACAAAAATTATTATGCGAACAATCTTGTTACCTTCCCGGCACCAGGAATAAAAAATAAACTTTCTGGTATAGAACTTGTGAAAGTTGAAGGGGCATACTATGATAAAGGTCATTCAAGGACAAACCAGGGTGAAGCAAAGGCCGTTGTAAATGAAGTATTGCGTGTTTTAAAAGATGAGAAAGAAAAATGGCGTTCCATCGGGATAGTCACATTCAGTATTGCTCAGCAAAGACTCATTGAAGATCTTCTTGAAGACGCAATTGCAGAAAATCCTTCGATTTCAGTTTTTTTCAATGCTTCAGTAAAAGAACCTGTATTTGTTAAGAATCTGGAAAGTGTACAGGGAGATGAGCGAGATATAATGCTTTTCTCCATATGTTACGGTCCGGATGAAAAAGGAAATTTCTCTATGAATTTTGGTCCCCTGAACCGGGAAGGTGGTGAGCGAAGACTTAACGTTGCAATTACAAGAGCACGTGAAAAGATGATCGTCTATACGTCAATGTCTCCCTTCATGATTGACGTTTCCAAAATTAACTCTACGGGACCTGCTCATCTTCGAGCATTTCTGGAGTTTGCTGAATCCTCCTCCTCCTCCGGTAATATTTCATCAAAAACGGAAAGTTCTCCCATAGCATCGATAATATCCCAAAAATTAGCTCCCTTTGAGGTTGTTGAAAATACTGGCCGTGGGACTGCACCTCTGGAGTATGGTGTAAAAAAATTAGAAGATGAACATTTTTTCATGGGTTTTGATCTGGAAGGATATTCCTGGAGTTCAATTCACTCTGCCGATGACCGCGAAAGAATACGACCATCTGTTTTGGCGGGGCTTGGGTGGAGCTATTATCGGCTGAATATCATGGACTTTCAAACGAATCCTGAACATTTTTTTAAAAAATTAAAAGAAATTGTTGATGAACATGCCCTTAAGGAAGCTTTACCTCAACTTTTAAAAACAAATTTTTCTTCAGAAGTTATGATTTCCAGCAAAACGGAGGAGATAGAAAATAAAATAAATAAAGATATTAACACCATAACAGAGAAAACAATAAATACATATAAGATATTCATGCCAGAAGTAACTCTGGATTTACCTGAAAATATATATGATTCTGCTTTTGAAAAGCTTCTACGAAATGAATTGATAAAAGTTATCGAAATTGAAGGTCCTGTAAATACGAATACACTAGCCCGAAGATTTTCCGCTCCCTGGAAAATTTCAAGAGTTACGAAAAAAGTTATTTCCCGGATAGAAACTCTTTTAGAGAATGATGTGAAGTCAGGATATGTTTATAAAGAAGATAGTTTTTATTCAATGAAATCATTTGATCAGATTCAACAATTCAGAGTTTCTGTTCCAGCCCAGAGAGAGTATGATGATATTTTTCCTCAAGAACTTGCTTTGGGTTGCTTAAATATTGTTAAAAACTCAGTTTCAATTTTGAAGGCTGATCTTATAAAGGAATCAGCTAAACAGTCAGGATATGTTCGATTAAATAAGAAGATTCAGGAACATTTTGAAAAAGTGGAGAAAATTCTAATCGAAATGGAAATGTGCAAAATAGAGGAAGATAGATTTATTATTGTCACGAATGCATAAAATTAAAGCACGTGACTGATGCTGCGATATAGATAAAAAAGACCAAGAAAAATCAATGAGATATTCCCTGCAATAAAGAGTGGTTTACGGTATTTCATAAGTCCAAGAGCATATTTACCAATGAAAAATCCAGCTATCGGATAAATAGATGAAGATATACTGAAAGTGATAGCCATTAACCCGGCTTTTAATACCCCGCTTTCTAAAAACAATGGCAATAAAACCGCAAGTTTTGCACAAACGGCACCACCTCTGAATGCACCAACGGAAAAACCAAACCAGAATCCTTCTGGAGATGGATTTTCTTGAACATCATGATTCCATTTTTGTCTTGAATTTCTGGTGATATCCGCAAATTCAGCAGAACCTGCAAGACATTCGCCGGAGTCATTACAGTCTTTGCACGCATTTCGATATTCAGCGGTTTCTTTAATACCGCAACTGCTGCAGTCGCCATGGCAAGACGCAGGTGAGGACCCTTGAAGAGTTTTCCTTCGCCAGTAAGGAATCCAGCCTGCAACTATTGTCGCATGCATATAAACAGCAAAAAGAATAAGTAATAGTCCACTGATAAAGTTAAAAAACCATGGTTTCACAGGGAGATGCGTACCTAAAAAACCTAAAACAAGTGAAATAACCAATATTATGACAGTTCGACCAATAATATATCCGATTACAGTTTTTGTTCCTGTAGTTTGCAAAGTAAAAACAAGAATGGCACAAATCCATAAGTTATTAAAACTAAGACCAAGTAGGAATGCTGCAATGATTTGATTCATAACTTAAATTCGGTTGTTGTCCGGAAACCTGCAATTGAAAGAATAGAAATTAATTCATTACAGGCTCAGATTTCATTGGGGGTGTTTTGCGTTTTCCTGCTGCGACAATAGCTGAGGTTAATTCTTTACGATAACAATTTGCATTAACCCTGACGCCTCCGCCAGTTTTGAAATACTTAACTTTAAATTCCTTCTGGAGAAATTTAACATCTGTTCTAATGCCATGATTTTCAAACCATTTGCATGATTCCTGTCTGACTTTACAACTAGTGGACCACTTCAATTGGTATTCCCAGAAACCTCGTTCGTCAATACCACTGGAAATTCCTCTAAGAAGGGCAAACTTGTAAATTTCATATCTTTCATCAACATCAATTTTATTGTCATTAATTATTGGAATAAGAAACGCAAGATCTCCAACGTTGGCGCCGCCATAGGATTCTTTTATTACTTTTACAATGAGGGATCGGATCCATTGGTGTTTATCCCTTATATATTTTCCTATAAACGCTTTTATTTCCTTCTGGTTTTTAAGTGTTGGTTTGAGGAGAAGAGATTTACTCAGATGGTTTATGGCTTTGGAATGATTTTTCTGTTGGGAGTAAGCCATTGCGAGGAAATAATTAAGATCACCATCCGTAGGTAGCCAGTCAAGCCATTTTTTTAGTTTAACTATATACTGATCGAGTAGTATGGGTTCATTTATTGCTGCAAGTTCTACCAGAACAGTCTTTTTTGCTTTCTCAACAAAGAGCTTTCTGACTTTTTGTAAGTTTTCAATAGCTTTTTTATTACCAGGATTCTTTTTTATATCCTCATCAGCAATGGAAAGAGCTTCCGTTAATTTATCTTTTTTAATAAGAAGCTCAATCACATCGATATCTGTTTTTGGATTGTCAGTTTTAACTTGTTCTATAGGCTTAGTTATTATTTTTTTATCTGTATCGGTGGTATTTTTGCTATCTTCTGGAGAATCTTTAAGAAACATAAAATAAAAAAGACCAGCTAAAATACTTATCGTACTAATGGACATAACCACTTTTCCGAATGTGGATACAAAAAAATCGGAAACTTTACCGCTAACACCAATAGACTGTGTTTCTATAAACTTTGTGAGATGAAGAGCATTCCCAATAATAGCTTTCATTTCAAAAGCATTTTTAGGGCGATCCTTTGGTTTTTTTGCAAGGGCACGTAAAATGAGAATTTCAATATCTGGTGGAAGATCCGGACGTAAAGATCGTGGAGATGGTGGGGGTTCTTTAATATGCTTATTGATAAGGTCAATGGTTGAATTAGCAGTAAAAGGCAGTTTTCCAGTGACCATCTGGAAGAAAATGATTCCAGCACTGTAAATATCACTGGATCCAGTAACACTTTGACCCTTTGCCTGCTCCGGACTGATATAGGAGGGGGTTCCGAAAATCATTCCAGCTCTGGTAACTTGCATTCCACGCTCTTCGCCTTCTGCAAGTTTGGCAATACCAAAATCCAAAATTTTTACGAATTCTTCGCCACCTTCTTCGGTACTGATCATTATGTTGTCGGGTTTAAGATCCCGGTGGATGATTCCGTTTTTATGAGCTTCTTCGAGGGCGGTAAGAATCTGCATCATGATTCTACAGGCTCTTCGCCAATCCATAGGTCCTTCAAAAAGATAATTTGAAAGAGGAATTCCTTCCACAAATTCCATTACAAGATAAAAAATGCCGTCAGAATTACGACCGAAATCAAGAACATTAATTATATGAGGATTTCTAAGTTTTCCTGCAGACTCCGCTTCCCTGCGGAATCTTTCAACAATGTCAATCTGGGAACTAAGGACGCTCTGAAGAATTTTTAGAGCAACGGTTTTCTTCATCATTACGTGGGTCGCTTTGTAAACCTGACCCATTCCGCCTTCGCCAATCAATTCACCTACTTTGTACTTTCCTTCAAAAAGGGATCCGCTTAAAGGGCCTTCCCTGGAAATCCTGTTTTCTGAAGATGTTGTTATTCCAGCCGTTTCTACAGTCGGAACTCTTTCTTCAATGTTTGCCGATGTTTTTAGTAAAGGCTTTTCATTAATTATCGAGGTTGAAGAAGAATGAATAGAATTGTCCATGGACCCTTCCGGTCGTGGTTCAGAATTTACCGGCCCTTTTTTGCCGGTTTCCAGATTGTTATTATCGTTATCTCTGGTCAAAACTTTACCACTTTATCCATGGGCCATATATTGCAGTAACAAGTCGGTCTTCATTCAGGTACTGCTCAGCTACTCTCTTTATATCATTTGCGGTCACTCTTTCAAGTCTTTGCGTAAGGTTTCGATAAGAATCGAACCCGATACCATATAATTCACCGAAAAAGGCCGCCGCTGCTATGGAACTTCTTTTCTGGAGAGCAATTTTATGAGTACCCTTCATATGAATTATCGTTCTAGCAAGTTCTTCAGCAGGAACTTTATCTTGCCTTAACATTTTATAATGTTTGTAAATACCATCAATAGCCCGCTGGCTCTCTTCGGGCCTTGTTACGATATAAGAACCGAAAAATCCAGGAGCCAGACCCTCAATGGACCATGAAGAAACTTGATATGCCAGACTTTCACGATCTCTCAGATCCAGGAAAAGTCGGCCTGATTGTCCTGATAAAATACGTGAAATTACGTCGAGGATAAAACGGTCTTCCGATTTGATATCGACACCCAGAGTACCGACAATAATGTGATTCTGAGTGATATCTTTATATGCAGTCACTGTTTTTGCACTGACTTTATTTTCGATTTCTGTTGGAAGTTGTAACTTTCTTTTTTTCGGTCGACAGTCACGGAAAGAATTCTCAATCATATCGGCAAATTCTTCACCGTCAGCATCCCCACAGCCAGCGAATACAAGTTCAGAAACGGGATAGTTCTCAGCAAAATGCTCAAGCAGTTTTTTTCTGGAGATTCTTGATGTTGTAGTTTTTGTTCCATTAATATTTAGCCAATATGGGTGATCTTCAGGATAAATAGACTGTTCAAATAGACGGGAAACCTGAATGCTGTGACGATCTTTTTCTGCATCAAGGCTCATTGATATTCGCTGTTTCTCCGTTGAAATTTCATCCATATCAAAAGATGGAAATCTGATGCATTCGATGAGAGATTTAAGTCCAATTCGCATGTTTTCAGAAAGAATATCAACCCTGACGCCAAGAGAGCTTCTCCCGGAAAAACCTAGAATCGTTCCACCTGAACTTTCAATAAATTCATGTAGTTCGTCCCCAGTATGCAAGTGAGTACCTCTAACAAGTAGAGATGAAAGCATGGGGGAAATTCCTGAAATTTCAGGAGTCTCACTGAGAAGGCCCCCAGTAAAACCGCCTCTCATACTTATAAAAGGAATAGACTTGTCTTCAATAAAAGCAATTCGGATACCGTTGCTGAGAGTCCGGGTAACGGAGCGATTCTTTTGTGAGATGATGGCTGGTGTTGTCCGAGTTTTTGAGTTTAAAACTTTAAATATTTCTTTTTCGGAAATGGAAGCATCTTCAGGCACTGTAACTGAAATAAATACAGGTGCAGAAGCAATTTCTCTGGCTGCAAGTTTAATGTCTTCTAAAGTGACGGAGTCAATAGCTTTAAAATACTCATGATCTCCAAGATATTTGTTATTTATAGAAAGAAAGTAAACGCGTTTTCTGGCAATTCCGCCCACTGTTTGCATCTGGGAAATTTCTTCGCTTTTCAGTGTTGTTCGTGCTTTATTTAAATCATGAATTGTAATTTTTTCAGAAGAACTGAGTTCTTCAATAATTATTCTTACAGTATCAATGACATTTTCCGGGGAAAGAAGTGCTCCAGCTATAAAAAGACCTTCCATTTTTGGAGTAAAGCTCCAAACATAGCTATCAAGGACAAGTTTTTCTGTGTACTTAAGTCTCTTCTGAATTATGCTGCTCTCTCCTTCACCAAGAATCATACTTAATAGATCAAGAACAGGTGTTTTATTCATATCAAAGGCGTTAACGGGAAATCCGATGTTAAGATATGCCTGATTAAACTTGGATTTATTTACGACTACACTTGATTCAGGAGCCGTGAAGATAGGATTTTTAACAGACTTAGTCTTTGTATTTTTAACTTTACTTAACAATTTAACTGTAAATTCAATAGTTTCAACAGGATCAACATCTCCTACTATAACTAGATGTATATTTGAGGGTTGATACCATCTGGCATGATATCTCTTTAAATCCTTTACCGTCATTGCGGAAACTGAGTCTTTTGTTCCGATAATTGGTTTAGCATATGGAAACTTACCATAAGATGTTCTGAATAAAGTATCACTCGTAAGATGACCCGGACTGTTTTCTCCGTGTCGTATTTCTTCAATGATAACCTCTTTTTCTCTTTCAAGTTCGTCTGAGTCAAAAAGTGAATTAAAAAGGGCATCACAAACAACATCTATTCCCTTAAAAACACTGTCTGAAGGGAGTGTCATATGAAATACTGTTTCATCAAAGGACGTCCATGCGTTCAGATCTCCGCCAGCTCCTTCAATTTCCGAAGCTATTTCCCCTGTTTTTCTTGAAGGAGTACCTTTGAAAAGCATATGCTCTATAACATGAGAAATCCCAGCTTCCGAAGGAGTTTCCTCACAGGCACTTCCAGCTTTTACAAGGGCGTAAACTGCAACAACAGGGTTGCTTCGGATTGTCTCAACTGTTATCTCAAGTCCACAATCAAGGATGCTTGAATGAATTCCTGAGGCTATTTCTGTAATTACAGATTTTTTTTCCATAAATTAACTCCATAAGTAAAAGCATTAAACCTCTACCAATTAGTGAAAGTTCTGGAGCAGAAATGGGTCGAAAATAAAAACCCTTATTCTGCACAGTGACAAAGTGTGTTTTTGTCCTGAAGCGAAAAGCATTCGAAAAAAAGAAAGAACCGTATTTCAGGACAGTAACTAAGTAAATCAACAAGGTAAGTATTTGCAATATAATAAATATTTTATTTTATTTTTCAGATAAAAGATAATTAATTCAATATTATTTGCTTTAGATTAAGTTTTCATAAAAAAAATAAATTGCCCTCTTGAAAAAAAAACTGAAAAGAGTATTTTTAATGCAAAGTAAAAAGTTTATTCCGGAAACTTTTCGGGATATCTAAGGGGTAAAATGAATATCCTTATCTCTTCTGATTCGTTTAAATCAGTAGCCTCTTCTGAAATCGTAAATGATATTATTGGAGACGAAATAAAAAAACTACAGCCTGACTCTGAAATTGTAAGAGTTTCCGTAGCTGATGGGGGTGAAGGAACATCCAAAGCTCTAAGTATAAGTGGTGGTTATGAAATTCATCATCTTAACACTGTTGATCCTTTACGCCGGGATATAAATTTAAGCTATTATGTTAATGAAACTCAAAAAACTGTCATTCTGGACTCTGCAGACACAATTGGTTATCAACTTTTAAAAAGTTTTGAACGAAAGCCAATTATCACAAGCTCCGAAGGGTTGGGGCGTGCTTTATCCATTGTTTTCGATAGACATGAAGAAATGGATGTTATCTGCGCTCTGGGGGGAACAGCAACAATAGATGGCGGTAAAGATGCGATGTCGGCTTTAGGATTTGAATTCAGAGATTTTGAAGGAAATTACTTATCTCGAGGAGGAGGCTCACTTCCGGGGCTTTCATCTTTAAGTTATCCTGAAAGTTTCGATTATCTGGCAAGCAGGAAAGTAAAAATTTTGCATGATGTCCTTAATCCACTGATGGGAAAAAGCGGAGCAGCGGAGATATTTGGTCCTCAGAAAGGAGCCAGAACAGGTGAGATAGAATTTTTTTCTCTGGGTCTTAAGAATCTTGCCAGAATAGTAAGTATGACCACAGGAGTTGATTTTGTAGATAAACCTGGGTATGGAGCCGCTGGAGGAATTTGTATTCTTTTTAACGGGATATTGGGTTGGGATATGTATCATGGAGCACCATTTATACTTGATTGGCTTGGATACGATGAATATTTAAAATGGGCGGATTTGGTAATTACTGGAGAAGGTTGTTTTGATTTGCAGTCTCTATCAGGAAAAATAACCGGAGAAATTATTAAGAGAGCAGAAAAAGCAGGAAAAAAAATGATAATAATATCCGGGAGGGGGAGTGAAGCAATACATGGTTTCCCAGTTTTCAATATTGATCCCCCGGAAGAACAGGCGCCTTCATCACTTTCAGAATTTGAGGAAAAATTGAGAAACTGTATAAGGAGATTATCGAGAGAGTTGTGGACTCTCCGGAAATCGTAATATTTATTCACTATACCTTGAATACGGTCTAATTTGTAAAATAAGCACTTGTTTTAATGTTTAATAAAAGTTAATATCTCAGTGATTGAGGAATACATGACAAGCCCAGAAACCCAAAAACCCCAATTACAGGATCAGAAACTCTGGAAGAAAATACCTCAGGATCCCATTGAATTGCTTATTTTAAGTCATTGTAATGGGACTAAAACGGTAAAAGATATTTCTCTTATTATTGCAAAGTCTGTTGCAGAAACCCATCAAATTATTACAAGGCTAGAATCTCTGGGTGTTTTAAAACAGCTAAACCCTCCTGAGCAAAAAAGCTCCACTCCTGATCAAGTTAAAGTAAAAGAATCTTCCACTACTAAAATAATATCAGAAAGAGATCAAAGACTTATTGATCATTCTCTGGATATTGATGTTGAGCTTCAAAAAGAAATACTTTTTCTTAAATCTCACATCAATGAATTGAACCCATTTGAAATATTCGGGATAACTCCACAATCTACAGACAGAGATCTTAAGCGCAGTTTTCAGAAAATGACTCTGATCTATCATCCGGACAGGTATTTCGGAAAAAAAATTAGTCATTTTAAAGAAATTCTTACAGATCTCTTCAAATCAATTAATGAAGTTTATGAACTTGTGAATTCCGATGAGAAACGAGCAAAACTTGGGGAAGTTTATGCTGATTATTTCAAAAAAGACAATGAAATGGTTGCTCCTGGAGAAATGGATCCAGATAAAAAAGATGCAAGAAGAAGACGTATAAGAGATAGTATAGTTAAAATAACTCGTGAAAATTCAAAACTTCCTGCAGAAGTGCCACCTGAAAAACCTACCGGTATCAGGGAAAAACCCAAAAAGCTTGAAAGGCTTAAATTCTTTGAAGATGGAATTCGTGAGCGGATAAACAAAGCAAAAATCCACTTTGAAGAAGGTAAAAAACAGTTGGGGGTGAAGAATTACCCTGGTGCAGCATCTCATTTTAATCTGGCTATGACATTTGATCCTGAAAATGAAGAGTATAAAAAATGGCATAAAGATATTTCAAAGCAGGCCTCTGAAGTTATTTCAAACACATATCTTACACGGGGTACCATTGAAGAAAATATGGGAAATGGTGACCGGGCGCTGAATCTTTTTAAACTTGCTCACGAAGCAAATCCTTCAACGCAAACCGTTATCAAGTATGTTGAATGCATGATTAAAATGAAAAAAACGTCGGAAGCAAGAGATTTACTTCTCGAAGCAATTTCGAAAGATGAAAAATGCGTAGATCTTAAGATTTTACTTGTAAAAACATATATTGCGGCAAATCTATATAATCGTGCAAATTCAATTCTAAAGGAAATACTTGAACAGGCTCCATTTAATCGTGAAGCCAAACGTCTTCAAAAGGAAATTGCCGATCATCATTGAGAATGATTTTTAATTGATATCTCTTGTGTTTTACTTGAAAAATCTCTTCTTTTTTATTCATTTGTGAAAATCCTTTTAAATTTATTGACAATAAGCTAATTTTACTGACAATATTACAATCTGTTTTTAACACTTTCCCCAGGAGTTTATTATGCCTGAAAGGGTTATTGGTATAGACCTCGGTACTACAAATAGTTGCGTTGCCATCGTAGAAGACGGAGAAGCTAAAGTTATTCCCAATCGAGGAAGTTACGACACTACTCCATCCATGATAGCAATTGCCGAAACCGGCAGACGACTTGTAGGTCATATGGCTAAAAGGCAAGCAATAACAAATGCGGCCAATACGGCCTTTGCATTTAAACGCCTTATAGGGCGAAAATGGGATAGTCAGGAAGTTAAAAATCTTGGTACAACACTCCCATATAAAATTACAGGTGGTCCCAATGGTGATGTAAGATTAGTCCTGAGAGATGTTGAATATTCTATAAGTGAACTCAGTGCCTTCATACTTCAGGCTATGAGAGAAGTTGTAGAAGATTACGTAAGTGAAAAGATTTCAAAAGCAGTTATTACTGTTCCTGCTTATTTTAACGATGCCCAAAGACAGGCTACCAAAGATGCAGGAAAAATCGCCGGACTTGATGTAATAAGAATCATCAATGAGCCTACAGCTGCTGCATTGGCTTACGGAATTGGAAAAGATATCGAAAAAAGAGTTGCCATCTATGACCTTGGAGGAGGGACTTTTGATATTTCAGTTCTGGACATAGGTAATGGCGTTTTTGAAGTAATAACTACTGCCGGTGATTCTCTTCTGGGTGGTGAGGATTTTGACCGTAGGATTATGGACTGGTTGGTTTTTAACTTTGCAAAAGAAAACCATATAGATCTTCGTAAAGATAAAATGGCTCTTCAACGTTTAAAGGACGTTTCCGAGAAAGCAAAATGCGATCTTTCCACACTGAAAGAAGTTGAGATAAATCTTCCATTTATTATTTCAACGGGAAAATCCGATCCTTTCCATCTGCAAACAACACTTTCCAGAGATAAACTTGAACAACTTACCAGTGATTTGGTCGATAGAACTATTCGGATATGTGACGAAAGTCTTAAAAGAGGCGGAATAGACCTTAATTCCATTGATTCCATAATACTTGTAGGTGGAATGACAAGGATGCCTATAGTTCAAGCAAAAGTTATGGAATATTTTAAAAAGGAGCCCAGCAAGGGGGTTCATCCTGATGAAGTAGTTGCACTTGGCGCTGCAATACAGGGACATGCTCTTTTAGGGGACAAAAAGGACGATATCCTTCTTCTTGATGTTACTCCACACTCCCTTGGTATAAAAATGTCCGGTGGAGGCTTTTTCAAAATTATTGAAAGCAACACCACCATACCAACCAGTTCAAAACAAATATTCACCAATGTTCGCGATAATCAGGATGCTGTAAATATTGTTGTTTTTCAGGGTGAAGATGATGTGGCAGACAACAATGATCTGCTGGGTGAATTTACCCTTTACGGTCTCAGAAGAGCTCCGAAGGGTGAGCTTGATATAGAAGTTTCTTTTGACATTGATTCTAATGGTATAGTGAAGGTCACGGCAAAAGATCAAGCAACAGGAAAAGAGCAGGCGATAACCATATCTTCATCAAGTAAGCTTTCTGAGGATGAAATTCAATCTATAATTCGGAAAAATTCAGGAATTGCGGCACCAGCCCCAGCTCCGGCCCCAACTCCGGCTCCAGCTCCAATTGCTCCAACTGCACCTGCCTCTCCGGCGGCAGCTCCGAGAGCACCTTTCGCGCCATTTTCATCACATAAAACGCCATCGGCTCCAGCATTGATCGTTACAAATGATGATCCACTTAAAGCGCCGGTTACAAAATCAACTTTTGCAGAATCTGTAAAAATAAAACCCGGTGCCATAGCAGATGCAATTGAAACAAGTAAATTCAATGTTGCAAGTCCTGGTGAGACTCAGAAACTGAACAAAAATCACGTTATTCCTGGGGAAAAACTTATCGCCATTGAAGCAAATGATGGCTCTTCTTATGAATTTAAGACAAATTTTGTTAATCCTGCTCAAAAAAGTGGACATACGGTACCAATTACTTCAATGGGTTTTGGAGCAGAATCAGGCTTTGCCATGCAGGAAAGCTCTAAGTCCGCAAAACTTAAAGAGGTATCCTCTGAAGTTGAGATTCTTTTTACGAGAGTTGAAGAACTGATAAAAACAACTAATTATGGTCCAGAAGCTTTAAATAGAGCAAAACAGCATCTTGAAAAAGCAAGAGATCTGCTCTCTGTTTCAACACCTGATCCCGTTGAAGAGAATTCTTGTATTCAGAATCTTGAGAGAACGCTGGGTATGTTCCGATCCATTATCGAGCGCCTTGTAAAATAGTTCGTGGCCTATAATTCGCTTCGCAAAAAAAAATCTAAAAGGGCACTGAAATAAATTCAACACCTTGCGGTCACTACCCTGAGCGAAAAATCGGTAAAAAATATAAAAACACCTCTAATTTGACATTTATCCTACATTGTAGTATAAAGTGTGATGTGGAGGTGAAAAATGAATCCCGGAGAAAATATTCAAATGCCCTGGGACCGGAGAAAAGAACACCGGATCCCCATCGTTTTCAGTGTCATTGAAAAATCCCCCGCGGGAAAAACACTTTGTATTGCGACAGATATAAGTTTTTCTGGCATGGGCTTGAAAAGAGCAGGAGCTGGATCTCCTGATTCCAGCGTAATTCTTGAATTTACGCTACCAGGTATAGTTGAAAAAATAACAATACCATCAAAGTTAATTAGAGTAAAAACCAATGATGGTAAAACCCAGCAAAGTGTTGCGGTTTTTGAACATCTACCGGAAACCGTTTTCCATTGGTTGGAGAATTGTAGTATTTCTGATACTCCTGTTTATATAACATAAACTTCTTTTAAAACCTGAATCTATCGTTTTTGAATTGAATTTCCATATAGAAACCAATTACAGGAAAAATATAATTGATAAAATAAATAAAATGATGTTAAAAAGATACACCGGTCAAATTATCTCTCACCGGAGGAGGAGAAATATGTCAAGAAAAAGCAGAATATTCACACTTTTTGTGGTTGTATCTCTTATTGCCATTGTGAGTGCATCCTGTAAAAAGAAAGCAAAAATTGCAAAAGAAGGTGAATTGTGCAGCAAAAGTGTTAAATGTGTTGCCGGTCTCAAATGCTATTTTGGTAAATGTCAGGATCTTTCCGGTAATTCTCCTGAATGCCAGTTTGTTGGTAAGGCTTCAAAAGCTTTGATGGAATCAAATCCAAAAGAACTGTTGAAGGGGAAAGATTTCCCTTATGATATGGATATTGTTTCCGCAATACCAACAAATGCTGCAACAATTTTTAAGGCTTTCAGCAATGGACTTCCTCCAAAAGAATGTTCTCGTATAACACAGTGTGAATTTCCTAAATTGGGAATTGGATACAGTTGGTACTGGACGAGATCGGCATTTGGCGAAACCAAGACAATGCCTCCTAATGCGAAAAAAGTTTCTGCCGACGCGGTGGAAATTGTCAGTGCAACTACTGAACAGGCTTCAATGGGTGAAAACCCCAAAGAATTCCCTGAAGTAAAAATAAAGCAAATGGCTCTCCATCGTATTGGTTGTAAGGCAAGAGTAAAAGTCCGAGTAAAAGAAGAATTCTCCGGTTTTGTAACTTTCCATTTCTGGAAAAACAAAGACTGTGCTTTTGTTGAACCGGATCCAAAAGTTAAAGATTCAAAAGCTCACTTTAAATGCAATGGTACTGAAAAGTTAAACACACCGTACTATACATATACAGTTTACCTGTATCCTTTCAAGTCAGATCAACTTAAAAAGGATAAGGATTCAAAAGCAAAACTTACCTATTTAACTGGAAATCCAGGGACATACCTTGTTGATGTATGGGCTTACAATCCAATTGATGAGAAAACTTTTGGTGAACATAAGCAGTTTGATGCCGAGGAAGTATCCAAAAAATATCCAGAACTTAAATACTGTCCTAAATATGTAACAGATGTTTTTAATAATGGATGCGCCTGTATTGGTTTCGTTCCAAATAAAATCACTGTAACAGTGGATCCTGATCCGTTCTATCTTCCGTTTGAAGAAGACAAATGTCTTAAGCTTTCTAATAAAAAAGAAGAAAAGAAATCTGAAAAGAAATAATTCTAATCTTTTTATAACCTGACTTTTATTCCCATCTGTAATAAACTATCAATGAAATGATGATCTATGACCGTTTTCGGTTTGGCAGGATTTTTCATAAAGACCATATTCGTTTTCTTGAAGTAAATTACTAGACAGACTATTTTATAAAAGGTGAAATATGAAGGCTGTTGTTGTTAGAGGTAGTAATGGGTTTGAGGATGCGTCAATAGAGGAAGTAGAAATTCCACAGCTTTCTTCAAATGAAGTTCTTATTCGAATGGTTTATGCTCCGATAAATCCTTCAGATATAGTTTATGCCAAAGGGCAGTACGGAATCAAGGGAAGAATACCTTTCATACCAGGTCTTGAAGGCACAGGAACTGTTATTGAAGGAAATGGCTATGGAAAATTGTTGGTGGGTAGGAGGGTTGCCTGTACTGCGATACCTGAAAAAGGAGGAAGTTTTGCAAATTACATGGTAACGGAAGCGTCCAGATGTGTTCCATTGATGAAAAATCTGAGCTGGGAGGATGGTGCTACACTATTAATAAACCCTCTTACAGCCTGGGGTCTTGTGGAAAGAGCAATTGATTTGGGTGCTGATCATATTATAGTTACTCAGAGTTCTGGTGCTCTGGGTCATATGCTTGTAAGACTTTGTCGAGAAAGATCAATTCCTGTAACTGGAATTACTCGTTCGGTTAAAGGGCTATTGAGTTGGCCAGAGAACGAAAGGCAAGATATAGTATCTATCGGAGAACCGGAAGCATTCAATCTAATAAAAGAAAGAAACATCAAATTCAGAAAAAATGTAATTGTTGACGGAAATGGTGGGTTTTCAACTGGTAATTTACTTAAATACTGTCCTGGAAATACTTCAGTTATTATTTATGGAGCTATGGATAGGGAACCCATGTCTGTTTTTCCATCTGATTATATTTTTAAAGGAGTATCCGTTGAGGGTTTCTGGTTGAAAAATTATATTAATGCAAACAGTGGTATTTCAATTGCCTGGAAAGCATTTCAGATACAGAAACACATTAAAACCTCACTTAAAACTCAAGTAATTGGTATCAGGTCAATAGATGATTTTTTTCTTGCTGTTTCGGAATACAAAAAAGACTTATCTGCTGGAAAATATCTCTTAAATCTCGAAATTTAGTTATAAAAATGCAAATTGTTAATATAGACCTACTTTTTTAAGTTTTCCAATCAACGTTGTTCGAGGAAGCCCCAACATTTTTGCTGTTTTAGCGATATTTCCTCCATGTTTTAGAAGAGCTGATTGTAAAACAGTAATTTGGATTTGAGTCCAATTATCATCATCCTGAGGTACAACAATTTTTGAATGGTCTTTCAATAATTTTGTGTTAATAGCTTCTTCCCAACCAGAATAGCGTGCGATAATACAAAGACTTCTAAGTTCTCTAACATTTCCTGGCCAATGCCACGAAAGGAGATTTTTTAAAATACGATCTGTTAATGGTGGGGCATTAAAATGTTTTATAAGTAATGGGATATCTTCAGGTCGTTTTCTTAAAGGAGGTATTTTAATAATCCCTGCAGATAATCGGTAATACAAATCCTGTCTGAATCTTCCAGAATCGACATCTTTGGATAAGTCTCTATGAGTTGCTGAAACAATGTTGCAGTTGGATGCTTTTTCTTTGTCACTTCCAACGGGGCGAAATGTTCGATTTTCAATCCATCGTAGTAATGTTGCTTGATGATCTGCTCTTAATTCGCCAATTTCGTCAAGAAATAGAGTGCCCTTATCTGCCTTCATTATCACTCCATCACGACTGCCAGCTGCACCGCTGAAGCTACCCTTTACATGACCAAATAATTCAGACTCAACTAGTTGTGGTGGAATTGCTGCACAGTTCAGAGAAACCATTAAACCAGCGTGTCGTTTTGAGACTCTGTGAATATATTCTGAAAAGAGTTCTTTTCCTGTTCCGCTTTCTCCGTGAATGAGTACAGGAATTTCCTGATCGCAAATTCTAATTATTGTTTCTTGAATCTGTTTGATATTTATATTACGACTTATTATAAAATCCGCAGATGAATCTTCCGGCTTTCCAGTTATGGCAAAAGGAATATTAGCAAGAAAGAAAACATCTCCTTCGTTTAAATTAAACTGCTGTTGCTTTTTGTTATTAAAATATATACCGTATTTTGATCCAGTATCCTCAATTTGAAATCCATTGAAATAATGAGATATTCTGCAGTGGCGACCTGATATTCCAGGATAATCGAGCTGTATATCGCAGGCGTCAGATGCTCCAATTGAGCAAGAAGATCCTGATAAAGGAATGAATTGATCTCGAAGGGCATCCCATAAATACATTTTTTTATTTTTTTGTTTTTCGCTCCGGTGAAGGGAAAAATCCATGGTTATACTTGCAGTATTCATTTGAACCTCCTGACTTTTTATCGCCAGATGGTCAGAAATGTTGCAAAGAAAACGATTTTTTTTCAATTATACTGCTTCCTGAGTAATATGATTGTAACTCGGTTTAAAGAAATGCTTCAGGAATGAGCCCCCTGTTTTCCTGTTACTGGTACTAATTTCCTGTTTACCTGTAATTAATTTATAATGTTGTATTTATAGATTATTTACTTCAGACATTTACTAGCCGATCAACAGTGGGTCTTGGGAGAAAACTTGAAAAGATCATATTACAGGACATTAATTAGTTCGTGTCCTGTAATTCGCTTCGCGAAGGATTTTATTAAAAATCCTAACAGGCCACTACTAGTAAATTCAACACCTTGCGTTCACTGTCCTGAGCAAAAAATCGTCGAAAAATTTGAAAAACTGTATTTCAGGACAGTAACTAATTAATTATTTTGTCTGTTTTTTTTCAATGTATTTTATGAGGGCCTGTGCTTCTTCTTCAAGAACTGTTTTTGCAGTTTTAAAGATTATTCTCTCAGCAATTGCACCAAAAATAGGAACATGTATTTTCAGTACGCCAGAAATGATTCTTTCAGTCTGATTGCCGCGAGGAATAAGGACTATTTCGCCTGAATTACTAAACATTTTTCCAATTCTAGGATGGGTTGGAATATTATTGTAACTAAGTTTATGAGTTTTTATCTCATAAGTTGAATTTTCAATCCATTCCATTGCTTCAGGTGGAATCTTCTTGGGACCTACTTTTGTAATAAGTGGCTTTGGTAGATAACGTATGCGCCTTTTTACTGTATTTTCTTCTTTTACGATTTCAATTTTCTCGAGTTGAAGAAGAGAAGGCATTTCTGTTACGAGAAACTCTCCAATATTTTCATCCATAAAAAGAGCTTCCTCGATAACTTCTACAGGATAATCAAATATCTGATTTATATTGAATTTCATTAAATTTTTCCTTTCAATCGGCACATTATAGAAAGCAATTCCTGCTTTTTTGAAGTTTCAGATCTGGTAATAAAACCAACTGAATACCAGAAGGCAGTAGATCTGCAAAGAGGAGTTCTGCAATAATTTAGTATTGATTTCATGCAGGTCTCAAAGTGATCCCCTGGTAAGCATGTTGTTGTAAGTTCAGAAATGAGGGAACCAAAAACATCCCTGTTTATTGTATGGAAACGCTCGATTTCAAAACTGATTGTTTGTATATTTTTAGCACGATCGTTTTTATGAAAATAAAGGGTGTTGTAGTAATTTATGAAAGTTGAGTAATTTTTAAACTCAACAAAATCCGAAGGAATGATTGGTTTTAAGCCATTTCTGGCATTAATTATCTCAAGTGCAAATCGTGAAAGTTTTGCAGGGAACGATTTAGATTGAGTTTTTGCGGGAATAGTGAGGAATTTCTTTGCTTCCTCATGTCTATTCAAGAGAGACAAAGCCCAGGCATTCAAATACATTGCCTCACTCCATTTTTTATATGGAGGTAGGGGGCGGAGAGCAGTAAACCAGTTGATTGCACATTCAATATAAGTTTTAAAAGCAGTATCTTCATTTCCAGGATCCGGTTTGTTAAAGGGAAGTTTTTCCGGCCATTTTTTTGTTTCAAAAAAAGATTTTAGAATAAGTGCTTTTCCAAGACAAATTGAACCTGCAAGGTGGTATCGTTCCGCTTTATTTTTGTCAGGTTTTATTTTAAAGTTAATGCCAGCAGGTTCTGGAGAAAAAGAAGTGGAAATGATCCCATCCGGATTTAGTGGGATTATATAATTAAAGGCAGGTGCATTGAGATACTTGTTAAGTTCACAACTGGAAGGCAATTTTTTTACTTTAACGGGTGGACTGGAGACATCAGGTTCAGTTTTCTTTGCAACAGACGCTATCTCTTTTTCAACAGACTTGTCTTGTATTTCAAAATTTTCCGATATTTTAACGGGTTGAAATTTACGTGTATGACCTTTTATAAAAAAATATAAAGGAAATACTAGAACCCCTGCACTCAGAATCAGAACTATGCGACTTAAAATTATTTTGACTGTATCAATCATAACATGTCGATACATATCATAAGAAGAGTTGAAATCAAACTTATATGATATATAATTATATAATGCCAGTATTTTGATGATTGGTCTTTGTTTAGAAAATAGTTAGTATCTCGTAATTTGCTTTGCGAAGGATTAAAAATTCAAACAGATTGCTACAATAAATTCAACTATAGCGCTTGCGGAGTAATACGATTGTGAGTTATTATAAATAAAATGCTTCAGGAAAGAGCCCCCTGTTTTCCTGTTCCTGCTACTGATTTCCTGTTTCTCTGAAATTTTATACAGTAACTCAGGAAATCAGGTAAACAGGATCAGAAACAGGGCATAACCATTCAACATCAAAGCATAATTACAGATGGCAGAATGAAAACATTCACTTTTCCCATTTCGATCCTTTTATTCCGCAAGCGGTCTATAGCGCTCTTGAGTAGCGAAACGCGAAAGCGTAAGCACTGGGGTTACTGTCCTTAAGTAAAAATCGACGAAAAATTTGAAAAACTGTATTTCGGGGAAGTGACTGAATCAACAAACTCGTCAGTTGCTGGATACTTCTGTAGCTCCAGCGGTACATATTTCAGGTCGGGCTTCGCCTCGCTGATCTGTGGTTGGGCAATCAGTTACAGACACTGCAGCCGGGCTATCCACTGCAGGAAGCATAGTCTCCGTAGAACCGCCGTTATCTGTCAAGGGCCCTAGATGTACATCTGCAACAGTTACATCATCCGTACAAAGTGCGGCATCAATCCATTGGAAATTTCCACCGGCTCCTCCGAGTTTATTCTGGCAACCGCTTCCCCACCATCCAGTATTTCCACTGATTATAGTGTTTTTTAGAATTAAGTTGGTGTTTCCACCGAAAACAGCACCGGCTCCTTGACCATCAGCATCGGCATGATTGTTTGCAATTGTGCAATTTAATAAGACTCCCGTTGGATCACCACTAAGCCATAAGCCACCTCCATTGCTGCCTGTGGCAAGGTTTTCCGCGACGGTTACGTTTATCCAGTGTACCACAGATGTATGTATCCATATTCCCCCGTTATAGTGTGCGGAGTTTCTACTGATTGTACTTGCTGTGATACTCATATCTAAACCCTGAAGATAGAGACCACCAGCGTTTCCTTCTCCAGAAGCCGTAACTACATTTGAATCAACGGTTGTTTTGTCCATAATAAATGTTCCGGAATTATCATTTGAAACACGGAATACACCGCCACCAATGGCACCAGCGGAATTATTGCTTATTAAAACACCACAAAAAGTGGTGATTTCATCCCTGCCATCCTGATATATTGCCCCACCACAGCCTCCATTTCCTGGATTTCCATCGCGACCGGTTGCCGCATTTTCGCTGAAAACACTGTTTATAACTGTAAGATCACCATTTAAACTACCAATTGCTCCACCATTTGAAGCAGTGTTTTCTGTAAATGTACTGCCAGCGATTGTAGTAAAACCTCCACCAAACGCATAAATTGCACCACCCGCAATATCCTGTCCAGGCGATGGAGCAGTATTGTTTATAAAATTGCAATTGATTACCTGAAGACTTCCACCATCCCGGTAGATAGCTCCACCACCTTGAGCAGTATCATCACCATCGGATCCAGAAGATCCATTAACAAAAGTAATACCCTGTACGGTTAGTGTGGGTGTTGTAGTGTTATAATCTGAATCCAGATAAAAAATCCTCGTATTATGATGTCCATTTAAAGTTACAAGACCACCCCCATCGATCACGGTTTCTGAGTCAAAAACTATAGTGTTAGATAAAGAAATTTCGACGGGGTCTGCTCCACAATTAAATTTGATTATACCACCTGATTCAGCAGCTTCAACGAGAGCATCTTCTGTACAACTATTTGGTGTTCCATCTCCGATAATATGATCAGGGTTAGTTGTATCAAGAGGTTGAATTCCCTCTTCACAAACAGCGGGAGGAGGATTGATATTATTAATTATATTATTATTGTTTTTCTTGGTTGAACCACTACAGGAAAAGAAAAATAAAATTGATAGAAGAACGAGTTGGTTTATTGATATTTTCATAACAAGTCATCCTTTGAATTATTGGAGAAGGAAAACAGGGATGTTTTTCTTTTTTGTCTGACTTTAAGTATAGCGGAAAATTGATTGATGTCTCCATAAACAGTTACTTTTTTTCGTGCTCTGGATACAGCTGTATAAATTAATTGAGGAGTTAAATTAGCTGCATTTGGTGGCAAAAGGAGTATTACTTCGTTAAATTCACTTCCCTGACTGCGATGCACTGTAACTGCGTGTGCGCCAGAGATTGATGTGGAAATCTCACTGACTGGAATAGTTCGAAAATAATCATTTTCCGGAAAAGCAGCCCATAATGTTTCATTTGTTTGATAAATCCCAGGAATAATTATACCCATATCACCGTTAAAAATATTCCATGTATAATTATTTTTATTCATAATTATTCGCATTCCGGCAAAAAAGTCTCCATACTTTACAAAAATTCGCTTGTTGATTTCCTCAGTGCCCATAGGCCCTGAATTCACCGGAGTAAGTATAATCTGTGAGTTAAGTTTTTTCCATTCATCTAAAAATATAGGATCTTTTAGTTTAAGGTCATCTGGAATAGCAACCGGTCGTGTCCAGATAGGATTAATTTTATAATCAGTAATCTGTGTAAATTTTTCAATCATGACCTGTTCAAAATGAACATCTTTGAAAGTATCATCCGGGGAAAAATCTCCTGTTCTGCATTTTTCAACAAAGTGTCCAAGGGATACCCCTTCCGAACGGAAATTTTTTGTCAATTTTGAAATTGGAACTTGGTGTTTATCACTGAAATCGACAATATCATTGAAAAACCTACCACTTCCCACTGGTGGTAACTGAAAGGCATCTCCCACCAGAACAAGTATGCAGTCAGTTTTAAGGCTCACAGCAAGTTGTCTGGCTGTGTACAAATCAAGCATCGAAGATTCATCTACAATAACGAGGTCATAAGCCAGTCGATTTTCTGAATTATGTAAGTAATATCCCCCGGAGGGAGAGTACCCGCATAACCGGTGAACCGTTTGAGGTTTAATGTCAGGATATCGGAAAAGAACTTCGCCAACACGGTTTGCAGCTTTTCCTGTTGGTGCGCACACTGCAATACTTTCTGTATTACCTGTAATTTCAACAAAGGTTTGGACAATTTGAGCAATAACGCTGGTTTTTCCTGTTCCAGGACCGCCTGTTATTATACTAATTCTGTTTTCAAGAGCATTTTTTACCGCATTATTCTGTTCAGGGGATAGATTGTCGTGCTTGGATAAAATTTCAAAACCAGATTTACAGGCTTTATCTGTTAAAACGGTATTTATATCTTCGATGGCTTTTTTCATCCGGTGGGTCATGAGGGTAGAGCCACACAGGGCAAATGGTTCATTTAGACCAACGCTTGCTTTGAATAACCCATCATTATTGTTAAAAAACTTTTTAACTGTATACAAGTCATCATCAGAAAGGTCATAACCGTAATCTCCGTTTTTTTCTGCAATGATAGTTTTTTCAAGCAACGAAACAATAGTTAAATCAACACGTTCTGAAGGTTTTGTGTATCCTACTAAAAACTCAATACATTCATGGAGACCTGGTAGAGGTGCATTTTCATTTAAAACAGACGTTTTATCCATCAATCCATACTCCATTTCCTGTATTATCTAATCCTCTTAAGAAAATATAAATAATCCCACCAAAATCTGCTTTCCTGAATCGGCTAAGCATTCGTATCGCTGCGTTTTTATAAAGTAATAATTGGATTTCGTATTGTTTTGATACAATATCTTCAATAAATGGCTGTGAATAATCTTCGAGAAAATCAGTTTTCCAGTCTGCTATCCACAACTTTCCTTCATGTAAAAAAGCCAGGTCAATGATTCCTTTTATCCAGTCACCAGTTTTTACATTTTGCAAAGATTTCCCGGGAAACTCGTCTGATATCAATTCGAGAAACTCCATTTCTCTGCTGATCTGCTCGGCATTACCAAGGGCGATAGACGAATTGCCCATATTTATAAGTGTTGTGTAACCGGAGTAGCACATTAGTAGTGCTTTATTAATAGTATCGCCAGACCATGTTTCTTTGAAATTCAGTTCCAGAATGAGATTTTTAACACTTTCTTTTTCAGCCCAATTTTCAAAACTTTCTGCTTTCATGATTTCTGATATATCTACTCTTTCCATGAATTCATGAACAAGAGTACCATATGCGCTACCACGATCTTCATCTACTCTTTGTAGTGAATGAGTTTCTGTAAGATCATAAGGTTTCAGTAGTTTTTTAAGACTGGAATAAGAGTTTACGGTCTCTCCGAGTCTGTTTTTAAAATCAGGAACCTCCATGATTTGAGGAAATTTCATCTCTGTTTGTTCTTCAGATTCCTTAATTTCTTTGATTTCGTGTCTTTCTTTAAAATTTTGTTTTATTTCGTAAAATCTGAAATCCTCAGTAGGATTTCTGTAAAGACTGAAGAGCTTTTCATTTAAATCATTAAGGAAAATCTTTCTTGGACTTTTGTCTTTATTGAGAATAAGTGGTACAAATAGAGCTGCAGAAGATCTTGTGAATGCTACATAACTCAGTCTTTGCTTTTCCAATCTGAGATATTCATTTTCACCACTTTCAAGGTCATTGAAAAGTGCTTTCTTTTCTGGATTTTCATCAGAGTTCGTTGAGTTTTCAGTAATCCACCATTTTTGTTCATCAGGTTTTTTCTTAAAATATCTCAAGTAAGAGTCATCCTTTCCCGAAGAATAACCTCCAAAAAGAAATACTACTTTATTTTCAAGACCTTTGGATTTGTGAATAGTAAGGATTTGAACGGAGTCAGAAACTCCCATGTTCTCTGTTAAGTTGACATCTTCGTCGGAGGAACGGTAATCTTCCACATAAAACTTTTTAAGGGTTTTGAGATGAGAATCGAGACTGGATGTTGGATTTTGTATAAGCAAGGTTTCGATAATAGTATGATAGTTATCGAGGAGATGTTTTTTATTATTTTTAATCATTCTATCAACAAAATCAGGTTTTTCTATAATCTCATGAAAAAGAACAGAAAATCGTCGTTCTTTTGAAAGCAGGCTCCATCGTCGAATTGTTTCTGAATTATTTTCATATAAAACTCCTGGATTATCTGCCATTACTGCAGATAGGGGCATATTGAAAATATCACTAATAAATGCTTTCCTTAGGAATTGAGGTTCTGGATTAGAAACAGCATTGAGTACATCTAAAACCCCAAGAGCTTCATGAGATTGAAAAAGTCCTTTGTTTTTGTATATAAAACAGGGAATGTTTTTTTCCCTGAGCAATTTTTCTACTACATTGGCATCCATAGCGGATCGAACCAGAAAAAAAATATCTCCAGCAGTAATCCGTTTTTTAACTGAATTTTTTTTAAAATAGTATTCACCTTTTAAGAGTTCACTGAGCTCATCGGTAAAAGAGTCGAGAACTTTGTTTTTCGTTGACCCAATAAAAACAGGAACATTAACGCTTTTTAACTCCATTGTTGAATTTGATGTCTCAAATTTCATTTCTGGATTTCCACACTGAATATTTTCCGGGTATTCATTAGGTAAAGTAAAAAAATTATTAAAAAATTTATTTGTCGCTTGAACCATTGATTTCGTGGAGCGATAAGAAGTATCCAGTGATAGAATCTTTCCGTTCTTATGATTAGAAATGAGTTTTTTAGCTTCGAAATATGTATCCAGATCTGCTCCCCGCCATCCATAGATAGATTGCTTTGGATCTCCAACTAGAAAGAGTTTTTTATCACCTGCCATATTTTCAGAACCGCAAAACAAGTTTCTGAAAATATCCCATTGTTTTGAATCAGTGTCCTGAAACTCATCAATAATACCTATGTTGTACCTTCCTCTTAGTGCACGCAATAAAGGGCTCGAAGAATCATTTAAAGCCAGCGCTACAACACTAATCATGTCATCATAAGTAAAAAAAGAACCATCCTTTATATATTGAGATACACGACTTTCAAAATCATCTATATATTTTAATAAAAACGCTGAAATGATATAGTCGGGATTAATACAATTGTTCCTCGTGAGTTGATTATTTGTCTCAATCATGCGTATAAAAATATTTTCAAGATCGTTAATACTTATAACTTCCAGAACAGATTCAAGAAGGGGATCCGTGGCCGTGCTTTCGCTTCGGATCATCGAATTAAAAGCATAATTGTATGCTTTTTTTCTTTCAATAAGAGTTGTATTTCCACCGATGCCAGCAAGAACTCTGAATTCATTTATTATTTTATTAGCAAAGCCATGAATAGTAAAAATAGAATTAAACTGAAATTCCCTTAGCGCTTTCTCCAGGTATCCGTTGGGATCAGAAGTTTTTTTAAGGTTTTCATATATCCGAAGGGAAAGCTCAGACGCGGCTTTTTCAGTAAAAGTTACTGCAAGAATGGATTGAATATTTACACCCTGAAGTATAAATTCAGTAAAAATATTTTCCATAGTGTGAGTTTTTCCTGTCCCTGCAGATGCTTCGATCAGGAAAAAGTTTGCATTTGTACAGGTCTGATTATTAAAAATTTGCTCAACAATTTTGTTTTTAGATTGAATCATTTTTTTTTAAAATACCCTCAAGTTTTTCAAATCCAGTAATTTCTTTAAAAAGATCTTCCGGATTTTCAGGCAAATTTAATATAAAGTGATTATATATATATGAATTATAATCATTTCTTTCTGGGGTTGCGTACATTCTATGAAGGCTCTCCTTCATTTTATCCGGTTTAAGTCCTGCAAGAGAAATTATTTTTATGAAATAATCAAAAACCTGCCCCGTAAGAGAATTCACCATATTTGAAAGAAAAAGATTTGGTGATTCCGGTAGATTAATAAAAAAGGATTCAGTTTGACCTTCGGAATACAAAAAAACCGCGTTCCAGGATTTTTGTTCAGTTAGTATTGTAAGCAGAAGACCGCGTATAAAAATATTGGCAATATCTAACTCACTTGGTTTTCCGGGTTTTCCTCTTTTCAGTTTTATTATTGTATTTTTATCCTCAATTACTGGCCCCAGATACCCGGTAATCTCATACTTATCAATATTGACTTTCGCTTCATTAATAATTTTATAGTAAGATTTATAGTATCTTTGCCTGCCTAAACAGGGAAAAGTAATATTTTTTATTGTTTCCTGCGGGAAAGTGTTGGTGAAAGCAAGTTTGTAATTTTCCAGAATCTTCACAAGATTTTTTTTGTAAATATCTAAAAAAATGCCTGATGGTAACTGTCCATTCAAATCAATATTTCTGGTATTTCTTTCAACTATTTCTGCAATTGATCCATCTTCAGTAACCATTGCAGCGAATAGATCCACCAAAAGTAGATTATGGTATAGACCCGCTCCGATAACTGGTTCAAAATAATCTACTTCCTCTTCGGGTTTTGATTTTGTCATGCCACCGTAAAGTTTAATCCATGCTTCCCAGGGTTTGATAATAAATAATTCCAACAATTTAAGGTTGATATCATGGAATTTTTTTCCATTGTACTTATGAATTGTTGTCTCAATATTGTCAGTATCCTGCTCGGAAGCAGTCTTAACCTCAAAAAAGGCTTCTTTATTAAATCTTCCAGGAAAAAAGAGGTATTTTGGATCTGTTCTGAGTAAAGGAATTTCGAGAACGTCTATTTTTACTCCAGTTTGGAGTTCAAGAAATCCGTGAAGTTCAGACATGATTCTTGATGGATTCAAAGGAGATGATTTTTTTAATTCCCGGTTTTGATAAGATAGCCATAACTGTTTTTCAGTTCCCAAAATAGCCTCAATAAAATACCCGAAGGATTTTGAGGTTTCGTTGAATAGTCTGCCTTTTTCCGGATCCAGTATGGATACGGTTTCCGATGGTGGAAATCCTTTTTCATTCAGTCCAATTACAAACCGATAACGAAATGGTATGGGTCTGAGGCTTCCCATTGAAGAGATAGTTACTCCCCTACCGGTGTATTGACCACCTTTCTCACGAAAACCAGAAAGCTCAGTTAATATTAGCTCTCTTGCAATATTACCACTGACTAGAAGATCTTCTATACTGTGTTGTCCAACCTGAAGAATTGTATGAATTATATCCTTGAGAAGAGTTGAATCGGAAATATCTGGAGTAAATGTGCTTTCCGATAAAAGGATCGAATAAATTTCGGCCCAATCTTTAATTGATTGTTTTCCGATTTTTCCGACAACTTCTAATTTATTGAGTAAGTCAAGTATCTGCGCAATAAATGATAGAATGGAATCACTTTCGCTAAGACCTTTGATTCCAAGATATCTACCTTCCGAAGTTTCAAAAACTCCAGGGTCTTCAGGATCCAGGAAACAACTGCAGATTATTCTAAAAAGGCCCTGTTTCCAGGTTAAAAGATCGTTTTTAACATAGGTATCACTAAGATCCTGTTTTGTCATTCCTCGATAGATACCAGCATTTCCTATAATTTTTTCCAATAGTTTTTTGTGAGAAGAATCTAAAGAACAAAATGATTCATGAAAAATAATTTCTTTAACCGCTTGATAGGAAAATTCACTCCCGGTTAATTTTACTAATTTTTCAGTTAAATCAAGTACTCCAGATGCACTTTCCCTTACGGTATCAATGGTAGTAACAGGAATACCTGCATTCAGGAGAAAGAAATTAAGTACCGTAAAATAACGGCTCTTTTTACTAGTATCAGCAATATTTACGCAGAAATCCGACAATCTGGCATTTTCATCTTCTGCCATCAAAGTAATTATAAGGTCTTTGACTGTCTCGCATTCCCTGACAAGGCCAGGGCCGGAAATAAAGTGAATGGTCTGATCTGGAATTTCTGAAACTATGTTTTCAAAAAGGGGTAGATCATTAAATGTTGACTTGGGTTTACTGAAAACTTCATCGTTAACTAAACAATTCTTTAGGACGCTCAATGTGTCTTCATTGGAATAAACTGGATTCACTGCGGTGACGTTTCCGGCATTATCAAATTCAGAATATTTTATTAAATTGCTGCTATTCAAAACATAGGCTCTACCATAAGTTGATAAAAATTGATTCTGCTGTTGTTCGAATAACTGGAGAGTATTACTGTAAATAATAATTTCTGAAGTATCTGATATTTTATCAATATCAGAATATATATTTTTATTGATGAACCCCGGTGCAAATATATGCAATAAATCCGGCAGAAGGATTTCTTCTCCTGCAGCGATATAATCGTGTACGGAAAAGTAGATACCAGATTTTTTTCTTAGATTTAAAAGATAGTTAAAAACGACAGTAAGGGGCTTATAAAAAGGTTCATCTTCTGGAGTATCCACCTTCAAATCGGGATAATCTTTGAGTTTTTTGTTTATAATTAAAGCAAGTTCAGAAGAAACGGAAAAAACATTTTTCTCTTCAAAATCACCGCATCCAAGGGATTCAAATATTGCCTTGTTTTGCAATAAATAATGCAAAATCTGAATTTTAAGATCCTGTGTATTCCATATCTTCTTTTTATTATCAGGGGATATGCAACTCAGAAAAAACGGCTCCATAGTGGCAAACTTAATATTATGATAGATTCCCTGTCTACGAGCAATTTCATATTTAAGCCAACGTGTTACACTGTAATTAGGAACAATGATTTGATGATCATCCAGTGTTAGATCCCGTTCTTTATCTTTTATTGAAATATTTTCGGATAAAGCATCCACAAGATGATGAATTTCCGTTGTTATTATAATTTTTACATTATTAGTTAAGTTCATAAAATGACTTTAAATAAATTTTTCTTTTCAGTCTATATTAATTTCAAAAGGATTTGGTACCTTCGCAAGATTTTTATTATTCTTTGAGAGTCCTGTTTGAAAAAATAATATATAATCCAGATTGTCAAACAGTTTTTTGTGATCATTATTTTCTATATATGCACAAACATTAAAACGATATATAAACTGTCAGTCGGGATAGAAATTCTTGGATTCTAAATCCATAGTCTAAAAAATCATTAGTATGTTCTCTCCCGCAAGAAAGGGTTTTTCCTATGAGGACACTTTTAATTCTACTTTCACTGGCTATTGTTGCTTCCTGTGGGGGAAAATCAGAAAATAAAGCCATTAAACAGGATTCTCCTGCAAAAAATCCTGTTATGGCAAAAGTGATGGCACCCGAAGTTACTCCTGATTCCATGAAGCCTGCTGTTCCCATGGTATCAGACATGAAAACAGACGTTGTAAAGCCAACGACTGATGCAACTAAAACGGAACAATTGAATCTCACACCGGGAGAAAAACAGAAACTCCCGGAAGTTACGGCTGTTTCTGAATTTGATGAAATAGCAAGACTTATTGCTGGCCTTAAAATTGACGCAAAAAGTAAGCATGCTGTACTTATGAAAGATCCTGACTGGATTAAATATGCTGAAAGAGTCAGCAAATACTGGGATAAAACCATTGGTCCCAAGAGTGGAATTATGACCAAATGGTCAAAAGATGAGTTAGTTGGGGTTCACAAGGACGCAGGATTACTTTTTTATCCGTTTTCCGGTCCGGATTTTCTTCACGCTCAAATCCTTTTTCCGAGTAATCCTGAGATTGTTATGATAGCACTTGAACCAATTGGTACTATTCCAGGGTTTGATGAAATCCAGAAAACAGGAAAAAATTATTTTCTCAAGCTTGAAGCTACACTTGAATCCATCCTTAAAAACTCATTTTTCCGTACAAAAATTATGCGAAAGCAAATGTTCAATAAAGATGCAAAATTAATTAATGGAACACTGTCTACACTGGTGTTTTTTATGGTAAGATTAGGGAATCAAATTGAAAAGATTGAGCGCGTTGTTATTAATTCTGATGGAAAAGTTGTTCCTGAAAAAGAATTAAAATGGACAAAAGAAGAAGCTCTTTATCAGGTGAAGAAAAAGAGAAAAAAGGGAAAACGGGAGTTTTTTCGGGCAGAGCCTGTTTATGGTAATCGAATTACATATAAAACGCCGGAAGGAAAAAAACATATAGTAACCTATTTTGGGATGAATCTTTCGGATTCAACCTTCCTTGGTCTTGCGGGGTTGAAAAAAAGGAAAGATCTTATGACTTTCCTTAACAATCTTCCGATTGTTACGACTTATGTAAAATCGGCATCTTATCTAATGCACAGGGATTTCTTTTCGAAGATACGAAATTTCATTCTGGCTAAAACAAAATATTATCTTCAGGACGACTCTGGAATGCCAATCAAATATATGCCTAATGACAAGTTTGATATTAAATTCTATGGTACTTTCCAGCAGCCGATTAAATTATTTAAACAGTTTGGCCAGAAGGATATGGCCGCTATATACGGCAATAAAAAGAACAAAATACAACGGCTACCTTTTGGTATCGGATATCGTATGTACAAAAACGAATCGAATCTTCAGTATCTCATCCGAAAATAGTCATAATAGTTTTAAGGTCTATATTTTAATAAGAAGCCATCCAGATAACCAAAATTCAGTTTGGAACAAAAAGACTTTTAATTTCAATTTTTCCTGATAAATTTTTTATTCAAACAGGTGATAAATATGAAATATTCAATGTTATTTACGGCTTGTATTTTTTTTTCCGTCTCAATTGCTAATGGGAAAAACCCTATTTCTATGGGAAAGCAATTTAATGATAATATTAAGGGTTTCAGACCATTTGTAGTAAATAATTCAAGATTTTTTGTTTCCAGAACGGGAGTATGGCCATATAAACCTGTGATTTATGATTTAATCAGTGGTCAAAAAACTGTGATGAAGGATCCGGTAGAGTATGGGACAATACCTCGTCGTCTTCCAAGATATACCGGAAAAGACTGGCTGAAAGCACGTATGTCAGGAAAATATTATGAATGGCGAAAAGCAGAACTGGTATTTTATGACAGCAATACTACTGGAGTTATCCTGATAAAAGAACAGCATTCTCCCATACAAAATCCTCGTTGTCCAAAGTGTGGAGGTGAAGCCTCAATTTTCCATAAAACCGGTAAATATTATTGTCCAGGCTGTCGCAGATATCTTTCTTCAAGTGCTTTGGTGAAGTCATCGTATATGTCATACTATGCTAAAATAAATCTTAAGAAGAATCAGAGTTCTCTTTTTAAATTATATGATGATTGGGTGTACGAAATAGCTAATGATTTTAATAATAATATTTTCTACTGGTTTCGGGATGAAGTTGATAAAAATAACAAAAAGAGAAATCTGAGAATAGGTAGTTTTAACTATGATCAGGGGAAAAATCTCAGCGGAATCAATATTCCTCTGACATACAGGATTAAAAATGGTGGCCTCAGGGCAGGCATATCAAAAGACGGGAATTATTTAATATTTTTAGAATATGATGAGTATTCAGATTCCAAAAAGAAAATAGGATTTCTTGAAAATCCTGCTGCCCAAGGCATCGTTGTTAATTTAAAAACAAAAAAACATAAATTCTTAAGAATACCCATGACGCCTTATGGATATGATATTCACGATAAGACAAAAATGGTGGCTGTGGCTTCGAATCAAGAAGGATTGCTCCATATTTACAATGCGGATACCGGTAAAATACTTCGGAAAACATCTATCCCACGAGGTGTATTCCATATGGCAATAAGTGCTTCGGGAAAGTATATTTACATTTTTCACAAAAGTAGCTTTGATACTTTTTCAGTAAAAACTCTTAAAAAGTTATACTCTTTTCCTGTCACAAATCTTTGTCCTGGAATTAAATCATTTCTTTCTGCCGAATCAATGATTTCCTCGCCGGATAGAAAAAGAGTTTTTATGGGTATTATAAAGAAAAATAATCTATGGGGGTCTTCAGATTACGATTCAGGGTTTCAGTACCTGGATCTTGAAGAATAAAATGAAAATTAACGTTGTTGCGGGTTTGATAATAATAAATTCAAAAATTTTAATTGCAAAACGTCCAACAGGTTCTCATATGGAAGGTTTCTGGGAATTTCCAGGAGGTAAAATAAAAGTAGGTGAGTTACCTGAAGTGGCCCTTGAGCGCGAACTGTTTGAAGAACTCGGAATAAAGACCCAAACGGGTGTTCTTCTATCAACTAAAGATTTTACATATCCTGAGAAAAAAGTTGAACTGAAGTTTTTTATGTCCAAATGGGTTGAATATCCAATGATTCCTGCTTTTCATAGTGCGATAAAATGGATTGGTATCAATGAATTGGACAATTTCGATTTTCCCCCTCCCGATTCCGACTTTATAGAGTTTTTAAAAAATCAAACCGAGCTCTGGTTTGTCGAAAATTCCAGTTACCCCATAGTCTGACTGTAGTGTTTAGTTAATGTCCTGTTAGAATTTTATTAAAAATCCTATAGCGCTCCCGCCACTTTTTATCTTTTTCGAATAAAGACTAATCGTGAAATATTGAATATTTCTTTATCTATGTTAAATTTTCGGTTTCGCCCGGAGGAGAATAATGTCACCATTTTTCTGGAACAAATCCAAATCCATTGAAGAGATGATCGAAAGTTACATGCTCAGTGTTGATGAATGCATAGATGCGTTTCGAGAAGGTCTTGAAAAGTATCTTGAAGTTGGTTCCACTGAGGAATTTGTTGTCCTTAATAAAAAAGCCCACGTAGCTGAATCCAGAGCGGATGATATCCGCAGGGAAATTGAGTTTAAACTTTATGGAAGAGCACTTCTTCCTGAAAGTCGAGGGGATTTACTTGGAATGCTGGAATCAATTGATGCCATTCCAGGGGCAGCAGAAGGCTCAATTAATATATTGTATATAGAGCGACCTGTTATTCCTGATTTTGTCAAGAAAGTCATACCAGAAATCCTTGATGTAAATATACATGCTTATTCCCTCATCAGAAAAGCAGTAGATGCAATCATGAACAATCCACGAGAGACTCTCTATATAGATAAAGAAATAGATTCAAGAGAATCAGAAGCAGATAAGATGCAGCAGAAGATACTGCTGGATATTTTTCAATCTGATTTAGAGCTGGCCCATAAAAATCAACTTAAGGCTTTTATCAGTTCAATCAATAAAGTCAGTGATCGTTGTCAGGACAGCGCGGATCGTATGAGTATTATTGCAATTAAACGCAGAATCTGAGGTAGTATCATGTGGCAGATTATTTCCGGTGTTTTTCTGGGATGGTCCCTGGGTGCTAACGATGCTTCCAATGTGTTCGGGACAGCAGTGGCCAGTCGTATGGTCAAATTCTGGACAGCAGCCATCCTGTGCAGTGTTTTTGTACTTTTGGGAGCCGTTCTTCAGGGAAGCGGAGGTATGCATACTTATAAAAACCTCAGTTCGTATGGGCTCAATTTTGCCTTTATTGTCTCTCTGAGTGGTGCTCTGACTGTTACTGTAATGACAATTTGGGGTCTACCTGTGTCAACATCTCAGGCTGTTGTCGGTTCTATGGTAGCAATGGGTATGCTCAGAAATTCTATCGAGTGGGGTGGTTTGACAAAAGTCGTTCTCTGTTGGATTGGAACACCTGTAGGAGCAATGTTAATTGCCATCATACTTTATTATGTTGTAGGCGAAATTTTTAACAGGATTGATTTTTCACTTTTTATGTATGATCGAGTACTAAGGTGGGGTTTGATTATAGCTGGTTCTTATGGGGCGTATGCTCTTGGTGCTAATAATGTGGCTAATGTTACAGGTCCCTTTGTAGCAAGTGGAGAAATAACTCCTCAAACGGGGGCGCTTATTGGAGGTTTATCAATAGGATTGGGCGTAATTACTTTTTCCAGGACAGTTATGATGACTGTTGGTGCCGGTCTGGTAAAGTTAAATGCGTTCAGTGCTTTTGTTGTTGTTTTAGCTGAAGCGATTACTGTACATATTTATGCTGAGATTGGTGTTCCCGTATCAACTTCACAAGCTGTTGTTGGCGCTGTTCTTGGAATTGGTATAATTCGAGGAGTTAAGACAGTTAATTTTGGCATGCTTGCAAGAATTATTTTTGGATGGATAGGCACGCCTGCAATCAGTTTTGCCCTTACCTGGGGAATAACAGTTGCTGTTATGAAAGCCGGAATTCTTTGATTTATCTTTACCCCTACCCCAAATTCCGAATCTAAATTCAATAATCCCTGACATTTTACAGACAATACAGACAATATCTTTACAATTGAATTAACTATATGTAATGTGTCGAAGCAAAGGCCGCTTTCGGTTGAAAAAGATCAATCTGCAAATGAGCTTGACGTTAAAAATTCAGTTATTTTCGAACAGTAACCAATCGTTAAGGTCTCCTTGATTTATTTTTCATGGCAAAGCAAAAGATGAATAGTTTAATATTATTATGAAGCACGTATATTTGAATGATCTGTAGATTTTTTTTTCAGGTGATACTTTATGGAACTTAAACCATATGAAATAATTAAAAAAATATATTATGCCAGTGTGCTTGCCAATACAGTTTTTAAGGCACCACGCACTGCCTGGTGGTTGCTAAAAGCAAGCTCCGCTTTTATGTATGAAAAAGAAACTCTTTTTAACCGGAGTAATAGGTTTGGATTTCAAAAAATAGGTTCTTCTTTCTGGACTCCTGAAGAACTGGATGCTTATCGTCATGATTCTCTTGCTACATCAAGGGTTTATGGACGTTTGCTAAAAGCAGCAGAAAACAAAACTCCCGTTGTTTGGCTCGACTGGCCTGTTCCTATCGAAATTGTAAAAGGATTTGATGTTGCAGCATATGTACCGGAAAGTTTTATGATAGCCGCAAATATCGTTGGAACAGATGGTCATGTAGCTTGTCTGGAAGCAGTCGAACGAGCGGGAATTGCTGATGATATTTGCGCCATGGATCGGATAACCATTGGAGCCTGGCTTACAAAGCAAATTCCTCCCCCTGCAGCAATTATTGCTGTGGCTCACCCTTGTGATGCGGGTAGAACAACAAATCAGATACTTGAATACATGACGGGGGCACCTGCCTTTACCATAAATACTTCATATACAAAAAATGATGAAGATGTGATGCTCTATTCAAAAAATCTATTTGAAGCTATTGAATTTCTAGAAGATATACTAAAAATGAAGTTTAACTGGCAAAAATTCGAAGAAATGGTTCACATTTTAAATAAGCATAACTATTATTTAAACGAAATCACTGCGATGAATCAAAATATTCCTTCTCCGGGATTGGCGTACTCGCTTCAGGCGGCATGGCTTTCCAAAATTCCCTGTGCCGGGGACCCGGATATAATGGAAAACGCAAGAAAAATATATGAAATTGCAAAGAAATCCATACAAAACCCTGAACACAGACACCGCAAAGAAAAATTTCGTATTATTGTAGCGGACATGCCGATTGTTTTCACGGAACTTTTTAAGTGGATAGAAAATTCTTTCGGTGGCGTTGTCGTAAGTGATTACATAGGTGATGCAATTTATCCGGAAATAGATACTTCTTCCCGTGAGTCGATGATGATGGGAGTTGCAAGGGATAGACTTTATGCAGGAATGATAAAGCAGGCCCATGGAAAAGCAAGCGAAACCATAGATGATCTCGAAAGGCAAATCAGCCAGTTCAGTGCCGATTGCGTTATTTTCAATGGGCATCAGGGTTGTCGGCATAACCGGGCTTTGTCCAGGATGGTAAAGGATGTCTGTGCCCGACATAAAATACCAAGTCTTATGATGGAAGCAGATATTTTTGATAAGCGTGTAATGTCAGAAGAAAAACTAAAAAAAGAGTTGACGGATTTTTTCAGAGAAAATGGTTTTGCATAATGCCGATACTTGAAGAATTTAGAAAGGTTATCCTTAATCCCTCAGAGTTTCTTTCGCCAGGAAAATCTATAGGATATATGTGCAATTATGTTCCTGAAGAGCTTATTCACGCTGCGGGGTTTACTCCAGTGAGGCTGAATGCAGTGGAAAGTGAGGGGACATCCAGGGGTGATATGTATTTTTCAACTGGAAATTGTTCATTTCCGAGGAGAGTTCTTGATAAGGGTCTTTCCGGTGCATATGGGTTTTTAGATGGAATAGTTTTTATGAACGGTTGTGATCATAATCGGAGACTCTATGATAATTGGAATTATGCTCAAATTCAGACTCCATGGACTTATTTGCTATTTGTGCCTCACAGTAAAACGGATGCCTCACTGAATCAATACATCAATGAACTACAAAAACTAATTAATCATATAGAGTCTATATATAAACTGAAACTTTCAGAACAAAAGATCCGTGATTCAATTAAGTTGTACCAGAGGAAAAGAAATCTATTGAGGAATGTCTCAAGTTTCAGAGGTATTAAACTTAGTGGAACTGATTTTCTTATGGTTATGATTGCAACAACTGTGTTACCACCGGATATCGCCTGTGAAAAACTTGATGAACTGATAGTAGAACTAAAAAACGCTCCACAAATTGAAAAGAATCTGAGAGTTCTGGTTACAGGCAACTGCGTTGAAGAAATTGAACACTTTGAAATAATAGAAAATATTGGAGCTAATATAGTTTATGATAATATTTGTCTTGGCTCTCGTTATTTTGACCGAGATATTTCAATGGAGGAAGAACCTGTTATCGCGCTTGCTGAAGGATACTTGAGATCTCCGTCTTGCCCACGAATAATGAACGATACGGAAAAAAGAATTGAACTAATTAAAGAGGCTGTAAAAAAATATCAAGTTGACGCGGTAATCATCGAAAAACTCGAATTTTGTTCAATGATGACAGGAGAAGGATGGATTATGAGTCAAGAATTTCGAAAAGAAGAAACTCCATTTCTACTTTTGACTCGAGAACTTTATGGCGGTGGGAAGAGCCAAATCAGAACCAGAATCCAGGCTTTTTATGAGAAAGTGAAAAATCTGAAATGATTTTCTGTGGTATAGATATAGGATCCAATACATCCAAGGCCGTATTGTTGAAAAATAATCATATAATTTCAACTGCTTTAATATCAGGGATTTCAAACCCATCAGCCAGCGCGGAGAAAGTGTTTTCAGCAGTTCTGGAAAAAAGAGATTTAAAAAGACATGATATTTCATGTGTTTGTGCAACGGGATATGGACGGTATGAAATTATAATTGCTGATATAAATAAAAGTGAGATCTCTTGCCATGGTGCCGGTGCATTTTTCAGTAATAGTACAATCAGGACTATAATAGATATAGGTGGGCAAGATTGTAAAATAATTTGCGTAGATGAGAGAGGATTTGTGGATGATTTTGTTATGAATGATAAATGTGCAGCAGGAACAGGTCGCTCCCTTGAAATAATGGCTCAGACTCTTGGTTTGTCTGTCTCCGAACTTGGATATATTGCTATGAAATCATCAAAGTCGCTCCCTGTTTCCAATAAATGCAGTATTTTTATGGAACTTGATGTTATGCAACATCTACTTAACGGAGAAAAAACGGCACAGATTGCCCGGGGAATAACTATTACAACAGCCCGGAGAATCGCTCAACTCGCTGGTAAGCTTGAATTGCGTAATAATATCTGTATTTCTGGTGGCGTTTCAAAAAATCCCGCTGTATGTAGGGATATTCAGGATATCCTGAAACTCAAACTCACAAAACTTAATCATGATCCACAACTTATGGGAGCCATTGGTGCCGCTATATTTGCAAGAAACAAGGAGATTGTTTCGTGATAACAGCCGGGTTTGATATAGGATTTAAAAATATAAAAACATGCATTGTGCAAGATTCAATAATCATCGGCAGGGATTCCAGGCCTTTATCTGGAAATTTCAAAGATACATTGTTTTCTTCTTATCAGGCAGCTCTTTTAGAAGCGAATATTGCCTGGTTTCAAATAAAAAAAACTGCTATTACCGGTTGGGCAACGGTCCGATCTCCTGCAAAAATTCGTCTTACTCCAGAGCACGCTGCAGCAAAAGCATGTTTTTATTACAATAATGAAATTTTATCCGTGGTTGACGCAGGTGCTCTTTTTGTAAATACTTTAACAATTGATACCAGTGGTAACCCTGTTCTAATTGCAGATAATGAAAAATGTGCGGCCGGAAGTGGAAAGTTCCTGGAAGTTACAGCAAAAATAATTGGCGTAAATGTCGCCGATATTTCAGATCTTGCTTTTTCTTCGACAAGAGTTTCAAAAATGGTTTCTAATTGTGCGGTATTTGCAGAAAGTGAAGTTATTGGAAAACTAAATTCCGGGGAAAATCCGGGGGATATCATCGCATCCATTATTTCGTCCATTGCATTAAAAACTAATACTATGCTTAAAAGAATAACCGCATCAGGCCCCCTGATGGTTTGTGGGGGGTTGGCTAAAAATAAATATTTTATAAATAAACTCAGGACAGTGACGGATATGGTTTTATTGGAGTATCCAGAAGATCCCATGTACGCTGGAGCCTTTGGCGCAGCACTATGGGCATTAGACAGTGAAAAAAAATGAGTGGAATCAATGATCATTATCCTCTTATTGAAAGGCTTAATGACCTGAAAAAAGAGTTTACGTGTTTTCCTTCCGGGGATCTGATCGCCGCACAGTCTATTGCTGCACATAGAGCGGACAAACATAATTATCGTATAGTTCTTTCAGAAGAAACTGCTATTGAAATTGGAAAACCAGGTTCATTATCAATGGTTTTTAATTTATGGACTCTAAATAAAAATATTGTAAATGACAATATATATTTATGTGATAAATTGGATAGCAGGTCAGTGATAGATAATTTTTTTTATTTGGTTGCTTTCGAATTGGAAACTCCACCGGATCTTGTTTTTTCCCAAATTACGGATCTGATGTATATGATAAATACTCTTAAAGGAATTATGATTAGAAGACTACCAGGAAAACTATGGATCCGAATAGATTATGAGCGGTCTAATATATTTTCAACCTATAATTTTGCACAATTTGTAAGGGAAGAATATAGACGCATTTTCCCTGAAATTAACCGTATGGATATTTTTATTGGGATTAATAATTTGGAATTATACAATAAATTATCTGAATTGCAGTTGTCCGCCTCTATAATATCTGGAAATAATCGCAAATTGACTTGGGAAAGAGAAGGTATCGTTTGTTCTGAAGCAGATTGTGACGACTGTGATGAAAAGAATGTATGTGAAATCGTAAGAAAAGTAATTGATTACAGGAGAAACATATGAAGACCCTTGCTTTTATGGGAAAAGGCGGAACCGGGAAAACAGTTCTTTCTGCCTTAACTGCAAAAATTGCAGTTGAAAAAGGCCTTAAAACTCTTGTCATAGACGCAGATCCTGCTACGGGCTGTGCAATGGCTCTAGGTGCGGATAGGTTTGTAACAGTTGGTGAAGCCCGATTGGAGATTATTCGTCAGGCATCCATAGCAAAACAGGATGAAACCGCCAGACTCAGTGAAATAATTGACTACCTGATTCTTTCTGCTCTTACTGCCGTTGGTCCCATAAATCTTCTTGTTATGGGAAAAACGGAGACTTCCGGGTGTTTTTGTAGTGTAAACAACCTGTTGCGGGAGACAATAAGCAGGATAGCGGATAGTTTTGATATAATCATTATTGACGCTGAAGCTGGTATTGAACAGATCAACAGGCAGGTGACGAAAACGGTAAATGCGGCTTTTTTTGTAACGGATAATTCCCGAAGAGGAATAAATACAACTTTGCTTGCATTAAAAACACTTAAAGACCACACTATCAGCCCCCCGGAGACTATCGGAACTATTTTTAACAGGGTAGATTATCCCGACGAAGAACTAGTTGATATTCTAAAAGAAAATGAAATGCCAGTAATTGGTTTAGTTCCTCAAGATCAGGAAGTAACCACGCGTGATTCTATGGGTTTACCTCTCTCAAAAATATCTGATACATCTATCTCCATGAACGCACTTGATAAAATATTTAAAAAAATCAATTTTTTCTGATTGTGATAACTTGTTTGCAATTGATCATCCCGTTGATAAAATAGAAACGTATTAACCATTAACCGGGAGTTGATAATGGCAGAAATTCTTTTTGCAGGTGCAGCAGGAAACGTAACAGGGTCATGTACCATATTTAAAAATGGCACTGAATCCGTAATGATTGATTGTGGAATGTATCAGGAGCGCAATCTTCAATCCAGAAACTGGGAAAAACCAGTGGAGGATCTAAAAAGCATCAAAAGTGTTTTACTCACCCATGCACATCTGGATCACTGTGGACGGTTACCAAAACTTGTAAAGGATGGATTCCATGGACGTATTTATGGTACGCCTGCAACTCTGGAGATTGTTCAGTATCTTCTTTATGATAGTGCTCACTTGCAATTGGAGGATGTAAAGCGTAAAAAAAGGCGACATGAAAAACAGGGCAGGCTGAGTCCATTTCCATACGAACCTTTGTATGAAGCAGAAGATGTGGATGCAACAATCAAGCTTTTTACGCCGGTTACATACAAAAAACCAATCGAAGTAGCACATAATATACGAGCATCTTTCTTTGAAGCAGGACATATTTTTGGAAGTAGTATGATTGAAATTGAGTTCAAAGACGGACAGGAAACAAAAACCATTGTTTTTTCCGGTGACGTGGGTCGTTGGGATTTGCCTATAATTAACGATCCATACCAGTTTCAGAAAGCTGATTTTATGGTGGTTGAATCCACGTATGGAGATCGCACACATGGAACAGTTGCAAGTATTCCTGATGAATTGGAGCGGGTTATAAATGACACGGCAAAAAGGGGTGGAAATATTATCATTCCGGGTTTTGCTGTCGAAAGAACACAGGAAATCCTTTATCATCTGACAGGTCTGCTGAAAGAACGGCGGATTCCACATTTAATGACTTTTGTTGATAGTCCCATGGCTGTTTCAGTAACGGAAATATTTAAAAAACACTCAGAGTTGTTTGACGAAGAAACCAGAGATCTTATTCTCGCTGGTAATTCTCCATACGATTTCCCTGGTTTAACCATGTGTCGTTCCGCTGATCAGAGTCGTGCAATAAATAATATTAAGGGTGTTTCAATCATTATTGCCGGAAGTGGAATGTGTACTGGAGGTCGGATCAAACACCATCTTGTTAATAATTTAGGCAGAGAAGAAAGTACTATTTTATTTGTTGGTTATCAGGCTGTTGGTACTCTTGGTCGTCAGATACTTGAAAAACCAGAAGAAGTAAGAATTTTTGGTGAATATGTTCCTGTGAAAGCTCATATTGAGAAAATAAGTGGTTTTTCAGGACATGCAGACCGAGACGAACTTGTAAGATGGTTAAGTTCAATGAAATCCCCACCGGCACAAGTTTTTATAAATCATGGAGATCCTGCGTCTTCAGAATCACTTAAACAACATTTCTCTGACAAACTGGGGTTCAAATCTACCGTTGCAGAATACAAAAAAAGTTATCTCCTCAGTTAATGTCCTGAATTAGTTTTTAATAAAATTCCTCGCGAAGCGAATTAAAGGATACGAACTAATTAAAGTATTCAAAAAAATTACCATAGATACGAACTAATTTCTTGATTGATTTCAGATGCCAAAGGGACGCCAACGTTATTCCTTAAGAAAAACTCTCAAACCACAAGCCAGACATTGGCTGTTTATAGTAATTTTATTTATGGTAGCGGTTATTTCTGCAAAACTAGTTTTATCCGGTTCAGGGGGGAGTGTCTCCCTTGAGATAAAAGCCCTTGAAAGGGTTTATGAAAGATATTTTGAAACTGTAAATGAAAATGCTGGTTTAAAAAAAATAGATTCTGCCTATTTTTTAGCTCTTATAATGCTTGAAACGAGTGGTTCAGAACATCCACCAAGATTTGAAAAGCATATTTATGAGCGAATTATTAAATATCGTGGTAAAAATGGCGCTTCATATCGGTCTATTACTTCGAAAAAATTGAGAGAAATGGATCTTAAACAGATAAAAGATATGGCTTCCAGTTGGGGCCCCTTTCAAATAATGGGGTATAATGCAATACCCATGAAACTTCTTCCGGAAGATTTTGCGGGAAATGACTCCATACGGAACTCAATGCGATGGATAATGTCTGAATACGGGCATTTACTCCGGAAAAAAAGCTATCGTGATGCTTTTCATTATCATAATACCGGGCGTAAATTTCCGAAAAATGGTAAAGTGATGACCCATGATCCCACATATGTGGATCGTGGTTTAAGGTATATGAAATATTTTCAGAAAAAATCGAGAGGAGTAGTCCAATGAAAACAGGTTTTGCCGGGACTGGGATAATGGGAAGCGCTATGGCTGTGAATGTTCTGAAGTCTGGTTTTGATCTTATGGTGTATAATCGCACAAGAGAAAAAACTTCTGAACTTGAAAAAATGGGAGCAGTTATTGTTAATGACGCATCACGTCTCGGTGAGGCATGCAATACCATAATTCTTATGCTGACGGGTCCCAAGGCCTGTGATGACGTACTTTTCGGAAATGATGGAATTCTTAAAAGTAACAATATATCAGTCGATTGTATTATAAATATGTCGACAGTTACTCCTGAATATGCTGTAGAAACAGCGAGAAAATTAGAGGAGAAAAATATCGGATACATTGACTGCCCCGTTAGTGGAAGCAAGGGTCCGGCAACGGAAGGGACCCTCATCCTTTTAGCAGGAGGAGCAGCAAATCTTATTTCCAGACACGAAAGACTGCTTCTCAGTATGGGTAAGAGAATAATTAATTGCGGTGAAACGGGACGAGGCAGCGTGATGAAACTGGGAGTCAATCTTCTCCTGGGAAATATGATGGCATCTCTTTCGGAAGCTGTTAATTTTAGTGAGAAATTTGGAATTAAAAATTCTCTATTCATGGAAACAATACTATCAGGCCCTCTTGGATGCGCTCTATTTGCCTTAAAATCCTCAATGTTTGAATCTGGGGAATTTCCTCCGCAGTTTCCACTTAAACACATACATAAAGATATGGGTTTTGCTCTGGAAATGTCTCAGAACAAAGTATCTCTTCCCTGCGCTGAAAGTACATTTAATCTTTACACAAGAGGACTGAACTTTGATATGGGGGATGAAGATTTTGCTAGCGTAATTAAAATTATACAAAACAGAGATTTAAATGGCAAGTGATCTTTTTTATTCAATAACACCAGATATCGTAATTACTTCTGCAGAACGTGCCGGTTTTAAACCTACCGGACACTGTATGACTCTTAACAGTTATGAAAACCGTGTATACGATCTAAAAATGGAGAACGGGCAACATTTTGTCCTGAAGTTTTATCGTCCAAATCGCTGGTCAAAGGAACAAATTCTTGAAGAACATGAGTTTTTATATGAGCTTCAGGACAATGAAATACCCGTATGTGCTCCCATTAAATTTCAGGATAATACTTCTATTAAAGAAATAGAAGGAATATTTTATGCAATATGGCCAAGAACTGGAGGGCGTTCCAGTGCAGAATTCAGCGATACAGATCTTGAGATTTTAGGTCGTTATGTGGCAAGAATTCACAATACTGGCGCTTCTAAAAAAAGTTCAGCAAGAATTCAACTTAATGAGAGCACATATGGAAGTAATCCACTGGATTTTATTATTCAGAATAATTTTTTACCAATTCATCTGGAAAAACGATACACAACAGCTGCTAATGAACTCATGGATATTTACAAAAAACTCAAAGAAGGGATCCCTGTCCATCGGATACATGGCGATTGTCATCCCGGAAATCTTTTAAATGGGACAGAAGGATGGTTTTTTTTGGATTTTGATGATTTTCTTACGGGTCCCGCAGTTCAAGATTGCTGGATGCTTTTTTCAGACAGGGATGTGGAGGGTATCAGGCAGCGGCGGATTTTTATTGATGCATACAGACAATTTCGTGAATTTGATGAGAAATGGTTTAGTCTTGTGGAACCATTGAGAGCTCTCAGGTACATTCATTATAGTGGTTGGGTTGCAAAAAGATGGAGCGACCCTGCATTCAAAACCGCATTCTCCTGGTTTGGAAATGATGATTATTGGGAAAGAGAAACTATCGATCTTGAAAAACAACTTCAATATATATATGATAATACAGAAATATTAAGTGGATGTACTAAAGAGCCTGAAAAAGAATTGACTAACAAAGATTTTTTCTGGGATATGGAATGATTTTCGGGATCACATGAGTTAGAGTGGAGGAATATTTAAAGCAACGCCCTCCACGGGGATGATAAATACCGTCGGACTGATACGGTTGCTGTTCAGAAGTACAGACATTTCTCTTATGGGTTCATTGATTCCTTCATCGGCAAGGGGAAAAGTACCAAAGTGAATTGCCATGGAGCGGAATGATTTCAAAACAAAATGTGCGTTAAGGGCGTCGGATGGATTCATGTGGACAGGTTTCATAAACCATCTGGGCTTATATGCTCCAATAGGCAGCATTGAAAAACGCATAGGACCAAATTTTTTCCGGATCATACGAAAGTGAATTCCATAACCAGTATCACCGGCAAAATAAACAGGACCTTTAGATGTCAGGATAACAAAACCACCCCATAGAGTTGTATCTCGGTCAGTCAGGGAGCGTCCTGAAGAATGTCGGGCAGGAACGGCATGTATTTCCATTTTACCGATTTTACTATATTGCCACCAATCGAGTTCAATAATTTTTCTAGATTTAAGTGTTTTGAGCCTTTTTTTACAACCAGATAAAGTGATGAAAAAAGGATCAAACTTTTCTTTTAATCTCAAAAGCGTTGGTAAATCCATATGATCATAGTGATCATGGCTTATAGCAACAATATCAATTTGAGGTAAATCTTTAAATCTGATGCCTGGTTTTTTTACTCTTGCAGGGCCAATAAAACTTAAGGGAGAAACTCGATAACTCCAGACGGGATCAAAAAGTATATTTTTGCCATCAGCCTGAACGAGTACCGAAGCGTGATTTATAAAAGTCACTTTTAGTTTGCCGGATGAAACTCGAGAAACAGGGGCAGGACCGTAATTTTCTGGAATATCTGTAGGCCATGGTGTTTTATCTCGGGTAAAGAACCATTTGATAACCTGAACTTTACCGCGTTCTCCTGTTTTTTCATAATTATGGTAACGACGTCCATCAAAATGATCTGTTTTATTTCCAGCACACCCGCAAATTAACAAAATTAAAATATGATATCTTTTCATAACAACCAAACTGTCTGAATTGGCAAAAAATTCAACCAAGGATATTTTTAATAGCTCTTACGAGATTGATTGGGGTAAATGGTTTTTGAATAAATCCCGCAATTGAATTTTTTCCGAATCTTTTAAAAGCTTCCTCTTCAGAATAGCCGCTTGTAAGTAAAACAGGAATTTCAGGCTCAAGAAGGGAGAGTTCATTAAAAGTTTCTCGTCCACTCAAGCCTGGCATCATCATATCCAGTAAAACCAGACGAATTTTTTCTTGATTTGTGGCAAAAATCCGGATCCCCTCCATTCCATCTGACGCCGTTAGAACAGTATATCCAAATTTTCTTAAAGTATTTTTAACAACGATACGAACCCATTCTTCATCATCAATGATTAGGATAATACCATCGCCAGCATATGTAGAAATATCATCTATTTGTGGCCGAATATTTTCAGGTTCCTGTGATGGTGGAAATAAAAGAGTGAAGGTACTACCTTTCCCGAGTTCTGATTCAACCTTAAAGACACCTTTATGACTTCTAACAATACCTAATGCACTTCCAAGGCCAAGTCCCCTACCACTATTCTTTGTTGTAAAAAAGGGATCAAAAATCTTTTCTATAGTATCTTTAGCCATCCCTTCTCCGGTATCTCTCACTTTAATAAAAACATATTCTCCGGAAGTAATTTCCGCAAAACCCTGTGTATCCATTAAAAAATCTTCTGAATATTCACTTATTCCAGTGCTTATTGAAATGATTCCAGGGGGTGTTTTAATGGATTCAAAAGCATTTATAATGATGTTCATAAGGACTTGTCGTATTTGAGAGGCATCTCCGGAAATATTTGGCAATGCGGGGCAGAGGTCATAATTAACAGTAACATCAGGAGGTCTTCCAGTATCCAGAAGATTAGTCATCTCCTTGACAAGTGAGTTTATATTTATGCTGGAAATAAGAAAACGAGTTTTTCCAGAATAGGCCATAAGTTGTTTTGTAAGTTCAGCAAGTCTCAACGCAGAAGTTTCAATATTGTGAAGATACTCCAGACCAGATGAAGATGCCGGAAGTTCTATAAGCGCAAGTCCTATGTTTCCAAGAATCCCCATTAGCATGTTGTTGAAATCATGAGCAATACCGCCTGCAAGAACTCCAAGGCTTTCAAGTCGCTGGGTTTCATTCAGTTTAATGTTGAGTTTCTCCTGATAATCCCTGATTTTTCGAATTTCTGTATAGTCAGAATATATACATATATATCCACGTCGGATTTTTTCTGGAATAACAGTAACATGAAAAAAACGAGTTCCCTTTTTCTCCCATCCTTCAAAACTAATCTCTTTCGAATTAAAATCCGTTTTTTTTGAAATATTTTCGAGTAAGACCCTGCCGTTTCTCTCATCAGAAAAAAACTCGTAATATTTAGAGTTTCCATATACCAGAATATCTTCAGAATCAAAATGAGCTACTGCCAGAGGAAGAGAATCAAGGAAAAAATTGAAATAAGAAATGGGGCAAAAATTTTCTTCTGCAGAAGCTTTAAAAATAAAAAATGTGACAGTAGAATTACATCTCACCGCTTTAAACATGTAATCGGTAATAGACGATGAGCAAAAAATTGAATTTTGTTGATTTCCTATCAAAAAATCGATAATTTCTTCTGGAAGATCAGTGCTCTCAATTTTTTGTTTATCTCCCAGGTTCAATATTTTTCTGGCCGTGTTGTCAGCATAGTGGATATAATAAGTGTTTTCTATATTAGAAACAACAAGTGTGGCAGAAAACGTTGTTTCTCTATAAGAATTTTTTGTATAGGAAGGTTTTTTAACATCACTCATTAGTAAAAATTTTTATATTTTATTTTAAATATGTCTAAAAAAAAGTATTTCAATTTTTTTGCCACCTTAGTCTTTCATTGTACATTTTTTTAATTTTCAAAAAACCGATTTTTTCACAATATATAAAATTATAATAATATAAACAAAAACAGATGGTTACGTCTTTCAAATATTTTCAGTTTTCCTTCAATGAAATTGCAAAGATATACTCTGGAGATTAAGTGTATAAAAACAATATGTTAGAAGTTTAAAACACTCAGCTGGCATGAAGTCACAAACTGTGTTATTCATAAATGCCCAATATTACTGGGCTAACTTGGATAAATATTATGACTGAAGAAATTACTGGAACAGAACATATTGAAAATGCACAGAAAAATTACACAGCGGACTCCATCACGGTTTTAAAGGGTCTTGAGGCTGTAAGAACCAGACCAGGAATGTATATCGGTGACACAGATGACGGGACTGGTCTTCACCACATGGTTTTTGAAGTACTGGATAACTCTGTTGATGAGTATCTTGCAGGGCATTGTGATAAAATAAGTGTAATCATCCATCAGGATAATTCCGTCACTGTAGAAGATAACGGTCGAGGTATTCCCGTGGATATGCATGCAGAAGGAAAACCTGCTGCGGAAGTAATTCTAACCGAGCTTCACTCCGGAGCGAAATTTGACTCAAGTCAGTATAAGGTGAGTGGAGGTTTGCATGGTGTTGGTGTAAGTGTTGTTAACGCTTTAAGTATAAAACTGGTTCTTGAAGTTAAAAGAGATGGCTTTATTCACCGCATGGAATTCAGTGAAGGTAAAGCAACTAAACAACTTCAGAAAATTGGTCCAAGTTCGTCCCGAGGTACAAAAATAACTTTCTGGCCTGACGAAAAAATCTTCACGGATACAGTTTTTTCAACGGATACGTTAATATCAAGACTTCGTCAGGTGAGCTTCTTGAATAAAGGAGTTGCTATTGATTTTAAAGACGAAAGAGTTGATAAGGAAGTAACTTTCAATTCAGAAGATGGTCTTTCATCATACGTTCGCTATATTACGAGAAACAGAACTGTATTACATGAAGATCCAATAACGGTATCAGGTGAGAAAGACGATATCATTGTTGATTTGTCTGTTATCTGGACTGATTCTCTTCAGGATGTTATTTACTGCTTTACTAATAATATACCTAACAAAGACGGTGGAACTCACCTCACGGGGCTTAGACGAGCTCTTACAAGAACTGTTAACGACTATGGAGTTGCAAACAAACTTTTCAAGGATCCTAAAAATCTTCCAAGTGGTGATGATGTCAGAGAGGGTCTTACTGCTGTTTTGAGCATTAAACATCCGGATCCCAAATTCAACTCTCAGACCAAGGATAAGCTTGTTTCAAGTGAAGTAATTGGCGTAGTGGAGAATATTGTTTTTGAGACTCTTTCCAGATACCTGGAGGAAAATCCACGCTTTGCCCGCATGATTATTGAAAAAGTTCTTACGGCTGCAAGAGCAAGGGAAGCCGCTAGAAGAGCCAGAGAAGTTATTCGCCGAAAAGGTGTTCTTGATGGGGCTTCTCTTCCGGGAAAACTTGCAGATTGTCAGGAAAGGGATCCGACAAACGCTGAACTTTATCTTGTAGAGGGTGATTCTGCAGGGGGTAGTGCCAAACAGGGCAGGGACAGGAAAAATCAAGCGATTTTGCCCCTGAGAGGAAAAATTCTGAATGTTGAAAAAGCAAGACCTGATAAAGTTCTGTCCTCTCAGGAAATAATAAATCTCATTACTGCTCTGGGAACAGGTATTGGTAAAGATAATTTTAATATTGAAAAATTGCGCTATCATCGCATAATTTTAATGACAGACGCTGACGTCGATGGAAGTCATATCCGTACGCTGCTTCTGACTTTTTTCTATCGTCAAATGAAAGAAATTGTTGAGCAGGGCCACCTTTATATTGCACAACCTCCACTTTATCTTGTTCAGAAAGGTAAAAAAAGAAGATACCTTAAAAATGAACATGATCTTGAGCAATATCTTTTGACGAATTTTCCTGAATCCATGAGACTCTTAACTGATAATGGATTCGTGGAAGGCGATGAACTTCGGCAATTACTTGGCCAACTTCTTATTTATAAAGACCGTATTAATAAAATGGGGCGAAATCTGGATCCGTTCTTTGTTGATACATTACTTAAAATAAAAGAATTGACGGTTGATTCTTTGAATGATGACTCCACAATCGATATGCTCACCGCGAAAATTGAACACCATCTTTCTGTTATTTCAGGCATTACAGGCATAAAGATTTCTCCATTCAGAAATTCTGAGGAAGAAAGATATTCTATCAGTTGCAGATTTTATAATCATGGAAGCTATCGTGAGTTTAATATTCAGGAAACATTGCTCGAATCAAGCGGATTTGAAGAATTGAAGCGTTTATATAAAATATTTACCGATGTTACACCTTTTCCATGGGTTATCAGTAACGGAACAGTTGATACATCTCTTGATTCTCCTGTCACCGTACTTGAGCACTTTGAATCAAGCGGGAAAAAAGAGCTTACTATTCAACGTTATAAAGGTCTCGGTGAAATGAATCCGGATCAATTATGGGAAACAACAATGAATCCGGAAACTCGTACTTTGCTTCAGGTTAAAATAACTGATGCCGCAGATGCGGACGAGATTTTCACAACTCTCATGGGTGACGAGGTTGAGCCCAGGCGGGAATTTATTGAAACAAACGCACTTATGGTAAGGAATCTGGATGTCTAAGTTTCTTGCTAAGCTCTTCTATCGGAAAAAGATACGCAGATTTGAAAATCTCACAGCTGCGCTTGAGAAAATTGGTATGGGAGATTACCGCGAAGCAACAAGATTGTGTAATGAAGCGAAACCAACAGAATTTCTTGAGGATATTGCTCTTTATTACTTTGTATCCGGTCGTCTTGCTCTGGATAGTTATGAACTGGAGAAAGCAGATCTGTATTTGAGTACGGCCTGGAATCTTGGTTTCAGAAGATCATCATTATTTGTAAGTCTTGGTCTAACAAGAGCAAGACTGGGTCGGTTTTCCGATGCATGGGAACTCCTTCATATAGCATCTGACTTGACTCCGGAATCAAACGAGGAAGAACACCTTATTATTAAGCAACTTTTGGATTTAATGGATAAAATTTCAAAAGGTGATGGAAAAAGAAAAATTGAATCATTGCTTAAAAAAGTGGTAAAAACAAGTGGCGGAAAAGACCGATTGAAAGAATCCGAGCTTAAAAAAGCCTTTGAAAATCTACTTATCAGGGAAAATAGTTCCGTTAATGAAATGGAAGAATTGATTGCTGTCTGTGGAGAATATTTGAGGATTATTCACAATGGTATATGGGTTTTTGGTCTCGAAATGGAGGACCACAATATTCTGATCAACGGAATTACTTACCGTATTAAGCACATCATTTCTGCTATTAGATCCGGACGAATTACACCTGAAGATCTTCGCGGAGTTTCCATTTCTACTGCATTATCAAGAGTATTTGTCGACGAATTAGGTTCTGTTAACATATAAAATAAGTCGTATTTATGAGTTGAATTTTATTCATAAATATCAGATAGTAATTAAATTGCGTCCGGAAATTCGCATCGGATAGAATTTTGTTTAAATTTCTATCACGCCACTATCAGTAAATTCAGCATCTTATGGTATCCATCCGGATTTTATATTTGCTGAAAAATGTGCTTCGAATTTCCGGGTAGAGACTTTTATTGGCAGGATTTTACCTGAATCTGATCATGATAACTGAGAAATACGGAAAATATGAACTTGTTGAAAGAATTGCTCGGGGCGGGATGGCAGAAGTCTTTCGCGCTAGAGTGCGCGGTGCTGCTGGATTCGAGAAAGTTGTCGCACTAAAACGTTTGCATCCCCATTTGAGTGAAGACAACGATATGGTTGCCATGCTGAAGGATGAGGCCAGACTTGTCTCAAATATGGTCCATCCGAATATCTGTCAGGTTTTCGATTTTGATAAAGAGGGTGATACATACTATCTTGCTATGGAGTATATACATGGTAAGGATATTTCAACAATAACTCGATATGAGCGTCAGATGAACAGTAAGATTCCTCTTACTGTTGTTCTTTATATTATAAGGCAGGCTTTAACAGGTCTGGATTTTGCTCATCGTGCGACAGATCCTGTTACTAATACTCCTTTAAATATTATTCATCGGGATATAAGTCCACAAAATATAATTGTTAGTTATAATGGTGGTGTTAAAATAATTGATTTCGGTATAGCTAAAGCTGCTGAATCAATGCATCATACCCAAAACGGTGTTATTAAAGGAAAATTCCGATATATGGCACCTGAGCAGGCTATGGGAAAACATATTGATCATAGAATCGATATTTTTGCCATTGGCATCATGCTTTATGAAATGCTCCTCGGAGATGTTCATTCAAAAGGCGCTTCAGATGCAGAGCTTATTATTAAGGCTCAAACGGCCAGTTTTACTCCGATTAGTCAACTTGTGCCGGGTCTTCCTCTTGGACTTGATTTAGCAGTAATGAAGGCTATGTCTCCAGACAGGGATCAACGTTTTCCGTCTGCAAGAACTTTCCGTAATGCTTTGGATACAATAGTTAAAAGAGATGGTCTCGATATTGCGCCAGAAGTTGTTGCAAATTATCTCAATTCTCTATTTCCAGATCCTTATTCTGGTGGAAGCCGTGTAGACGATCTTGAAATGAAATCAGGGGACTTTATAGATCTTTCACCTGAGCCTGAAGTAAGAACTGGCAACTACAGGATAGGTTCTGCTCAGGTTGCAAATGCTCCATCAGGCCCATATTCTACAGCGCCCGCTCCAACGGGATCCTTTAGAGTTCAGCCTCCCCAATCATCTTACCCTCCACCGCAGCAAGTTGGAGCGCCATATGGATCATCCGCTCCACAGCAGTCAGGTTTTCCACAGTATGGGGGCTCTGCGTTACCACCACCCCCAAGAGTTGAAACCATAGATTTTTCAGCTCCTCCGGCGGTTACTGCACCAGTAAAGGATTTTTCACAACCACCTCAATCTTCGCAAACCGTTGCTACATCTGCTGAAGCACGAGCTGCAAGAAGACGTCAACGAGTGGAACAGAAAGAAATACTTCAGGAAAAAGAAGAGGAAATTCAGCAGAAAGTCGCTAGAAAAGATTTTACTGCTATTCCTCCAAAACCAAGAGAGCCAGTCATAGGTCCCTTTTTTGAGCGCCTCGGAAAAGCTTTTACTAATACACTGGTTAATCTAGTTCTTATTGTAGTCGTTGGTGCCATTGGACTTACTGTTGTCTATTTTGTAAAAGGAATGGATAATGAAAAATCTTCTGATACTTCAACAAAAACCACAAAACCTCTTGCAGCAAAAAAGGAAAAATGCGCAAAAGGAAAAGTTGAAGTTACTATAAAATCTGTTCCTTCAGAAGCTGATGTTGTTATTGATGGTGAGCCCATCAATCGGAAAACACCAATCTTTAATCTACAAATGGAGATGTGTTATAATCAACCGTTAACTATTCGTGCTGAAAAAAACGGTGTATATGGAGAAGAAAAAGTTGAATTTCCTGTTAATAATCGAAAACTTTCAGTGACAGTCAGACTTGGACATACAGGAAAAACATCGGTTGGAACAAAACCGTCACCTCCTTCTCCTAATCCTGCCATGAAAGAGCCGGAAAAAGATGCCATCAAATCAGACCCTGCAGATAAAGATCCTGATAAATCCGATAACCCAATGGGGGTTGGACCTGCCGGTGGTATCGGAATTGCTCAGGTAACCTGTTCTGAAAAATGTACGATTTTTATAAACGGTAAAGCTAAAGGAACAGCCAGAGCAATAAAATTGAGATCTCGAGAAAAACCATATTCAATTTATGCTGTGTGGGGTGATGGAACAAAGTCCCCTGAAAAAACCTTTGTAATACTCCCAAATAAAAAAGCCTATGTATACTTCGGTCGCTAATCGGTTACTGAGTTTTTGAAGTAAATAGTTCGTGTCCTGTAATTCGCTTCGCGAAGGATTTTATTAAAAATCCTAACAGGCCACTAGTAATATTTTCAACACCTTGCGGTTACTGTCCTGAGCGAAAAATCGACAAAAATTTTGATTTCCGGTATTTCAGGACAGTAACTAAATAATTAATTAATAAATACAATATTATAAATTATTTACAGAAAAACAGTGATTCAGACAATAGGGCAAGGTAATGATATTTGCCTTTAAGTTAAGTGTTTTTGTGGCATAAAGATCACTTTCAATTCAGTAGTTGCATATGCACCTTCAGGTACAAGACCCTGATTATCCTTATTCTGATACTGTTTCTGACTTCCTGAATGTTCTATTAATGTCCTGAAAATCGACTAAAAATTAAAAACCTTTATTACAGGACATTAACAAATTAAGTGGAAATGTCGTTATTAGACCGCTTCATGAGTAAAAGGATCGAAATATAAAAAGTGAATATTTGCTTCAAGTTTTTTTAATTTTACATTGATATTAGATGTTTATAACATGTCCCTGTTAAAAAATTTAGATAAACAGGAAATCAGTAGCAGTAACAGTAACAGGAAAACAGGGGGGCTCATTCCTGAACCATTTCTTTAAACCGAGTCACAATTTTATTACTCAGGAAGCGGTATAGAGGATTTAAAATATTTGATTTACTATAGAATTTTTATCTGAAGTTTTATTCTTCTTCTTTCCATATCCTGATTGTGGCGTCGATTTTGTCTTTAATAGCCAGACCCTTTGTAAGGGCATCCATTACTTTTGGATGGCTTATTACTTTCATAACACGGGGATCATTTACTACTTTAAGAGCTGAAAGAAGAATTTTTGATTTGAGTTGAGTAAAATCCATATCCATAAACAAACTCCTTTAATAACAATATCTTAATAGGACCATTATTGCCTTCAAGAGGGTAATCTAGCGATATTCAGATTGTAAATCTACAAAAAACTGAAAAATGTGGAATAGAATAGCAGGGAAAATAGGTTTCAGTTTTGTCATTGGGAAAATTTTTCCCGGGAGGAACTCAGTTGTTTAATTTCAAGAAAAAAGACAAGTCAAGGCAGTTTGAAGAGCTTTCCCTTCCGGTCATGGATAGTCTTTATGGTACAGCTCTCAAACTTACAAGAGATTCTGATGCCGCGCAGGATCTCGTCCAGGATACTTATTTGAAGGCTTTTAAATATTTTGAAACTTTTGAAGAAGGCACCAATTTCAAAGCATGGATTTTCAGAGTCATGACAAGGGTTTTCTACGACGCATACCGTGAAAAGAAACGTCGTGATGCTACATATCTCCCCATTGACGAAGAACGCCCAGTACGGGGAAACGTTGAGGACGATTACTCCGGGGAAAGAAAAGTATATTTAGGCGAACTGGAAAAATATCTTGAAGAACTTCCTTTGGATTTTCGTCTTCCGGTTATTCTCAGTGATATTCATGAATTCTCCTATCAGGAAATTGCTGAAATTGCTGGTTGTCCCGTTGGTACGGTTATGAGCCGGCTTTATCGAGGACGAAAAAGATTAAGAGAAATGCTCATTGCATCAAAAATTGTTTCTATAAATGAAAAAGGCGTAATTATTCCTCTTTAGGTGGTGTTTCATGAATTGTAGAGAAGCTGAAAAACTTATCGGACTTTATCTGGATAACGAATTTTCCGATGCAGATCGCATTGAGATTGAAGAACATCTTTCTTCATGTCAAAGATGTACTCTGGTTCTGGAAGATGAAAAGCAATTGAAAGATGCAATTTCTGTGATCAGGCTGGAGAGAGCTCCTGCTGCTCTAAGATCACGCATACTTCGATCGCTTGAATCAGAAAAACGGACCAGGTGGGCATTTGCAGGCCTAAAACTTGCTGCGACTTTTGGTGTGATTGCATTCTCAATTTTGGGTGTTTATTCACTTGTTAAATCCCCTGAAGCGACTCCGAGTTGCCCGGATCAGATGGCAATGAATAACTCTCAACCAATGGTGGATCCATCCCTTCGCAATCAGAAATACACAGTCAGGTCCAAAAGACTTAAAGGCAATGTTTTCAGCCCGCAACTTGTTGAAAATTTAGTGGTTGCCCATGTAAGACCTGAACCAGTGGAAAAGAAAAGCACAGATCCAGAGCAACTGGCAGAATGGTATCGAGGAAAAACAGGTCTTTATACTGCCCCTCCGCGTTTCGCATCATGGGGTGGAGATCTTGTTGGTGGTCGACTGAGTCAGTTTGCTGGAAGTGATGCTGTAAAAATACTTTATTCCATTAATGGCCATAAAGTCACTTTATTCATGTTTAACCCCGCTATTATGCCAGGTATAATAAATATCAAATCACTTGAGCATTTCAATAAACTTGATATGGATGAAATAATTACAACCACGCCCGGTGGTCGAATGGTTGCAATGTTTTCCTGGAAAGGTACCGGATATTCATTAATTGCAGATCAGAAAAAAGATGTGATTGTTTCATTAATGAAATCAATAGTGTCCCGCTAGTAAGCTCTTTATCTCAGTTACCTCCTGACCAATTTCATTCTTCCATTTAAACCAAAAAAAATCTTTGAAACCTTGACTGATAAAAGACCGTGCTTAGTTTCACACTCAGAAAAGATTGTTTTTGACTTTTCAGTTTTCTGCTGGAGGAAAATTATGGGAAAAATCATTGGAATAGACCTTGGAACTACAAACAGTTGCGTATCCATAATGGAAGGACGCGAACCTAAAGTAATACCCAACGAAGAAGGCGGACGCACAACTCCTAGTATCGTCGCTTTTGATGACAAGGGTGAAATACTTGTAGGTCAAATTGCAAAAAGACAAGCCATCACAAACCCTGAAAATACAGTGTTTTCAATTAAGCGATTTATGGGAATGCGTTATGACGAATCCGGACGTGATATTTCACATGCACCATATAAAATCGTCCGGGCCTCAAATGGCGATGTTCGTGTGGATGTAAACGGGAAAGAACTCGCTCCGCCAGAAATCAGCGCGAGAATCCTCATGAAACTGAAAAAGGCTGCAGAGGAGTTTCTTGGTGAATCAGTTACGGAAGCAGTAATAACTGTTCCTGCTTACTTTAACGATTCACAGCGTCAAGCTACAAAGGACGCAGGTCGTATTGCCGGACTGGATGTAAAACGTATAGTTAATGAGCCCACAGCTGCAGCTCTGGCTTACGGCCTTGATAAAGGCAAGGATCAGATTGTTGCGGTTTACGATTTTGGTGGAGGTACTTTTGATATAAGCATTCTTGAAATAGGAGAGAATGTTGTTGAAGTTATTTCTACAAATGGAGATACCCACCTTGGTGGCGATGATATTGATCGTATTGTAATGAACTGGCTTTTAGAAGAGTTTAAAAAAGATACGGGACTTGATGTTTCAAAAGATAAGATGGTTCTTCAGCGACTTAAAGATGCCGCGGAGAAAGCAAAGATTGAACTTTCAGGAACTCAGGAAACGGATATCAATCTTCCATTCCTTACCATGGATGCTTCAGGGCCTAGACATCTTCAGATTAAACTCAGTCGTTCAAAATTCGAGCAATTGATTTTTGATATGGTTGAAAGAACCATTGAGCCATGCAAAAAAGCCCTTTCTGATGCAAAAAAATCCACATCTCAGATTGATGAAGTAATTCTTGTTGGTGGATCAACGCGTATTCCGCTGGTTCAGAAAAAAGTAAAAGAGTTTTTTGGAAAAGAACCTCATCGTGGGGTAAATCCAGATGAAGTCGTTGCAATGGGAGCTGCAGTTCAGGCTGGTGTTCTGAGCGGAGAAGTAAAAGATATACTTCTTCTGGATGTTACGCCTCTTAGTCTTGGAATTGAAACACTTGGTGGTGTAATGACTGTTCTTATTGGTCGCAATACAACAATTCCGGCTAAAAAGAGCGAAGTTTTCTCCACTGCAAGTGATTCTCAGACATCAGTTGAAGTACATGTTCTTCAGGGTGAACGCCCAATGGCGAAGGATAATCGGACACTCGGCAAATTCAATCTTGATGGAATTCCACCAGCGCCTCGTGGTGTTCCTCAGATCGAAGTTACTTTTGATATTGATGCAAACGGCATTCTGAATGTAAGTGCTTCGGATAAGGCTACTGGTCGAAAACAGCATATTACGATTACGGCCTCTTCCGGTTTGAGTGATGCTGAAATTGAAAAAATGGTAAAAGATGCGGAAATTAACGCAAATGAAGATAAAAAACGTAAAGAAGTCATAGAAAATAGAAATAAACTGGAAAGTCTCATTTTCTCTCTGGAAAAACTTATGACTGAAAGTGGCGACAAATTGCCGTCAATGGAGAAAATTGAAGTCGAAAACGAGATGAAAGCTGCCAGAGAAGCTCTTTCCAGTGAAGATAATGAAGTCCTGAAAGCTGCTTTCGACAAACTGAATAATGCAGCTCAGAAGATGAGCAAAGTCATGTACGAAGCTGCTGGTGGCCCTGCTGGTGGAGCACCCGGATCTACTCCTCCCGATGGAGAAAAGAAGAAAGACGACGTTATCGACGCAGAATTTGAAGAACAGTAATTTACCTCAATTTCCCCGGAATTTCTTATTTTGAACGATCTCGGCAGAGGGGCCTTTTTCTGGCCTTTTCCTTGATAAAAATAAACTATCGGATTACTCCGAAAGCGGTATAGATAAAAATATATTAAAAAAGTAATCTATCTTCTTTGATATTGTCTAAAAATGCGGTAAAAAAAATAAACTTATAATTTTCACTGCGTTTTCAGGCGTGCAGTGTCATAGTTAAAGCTTGATGATTTTTATTCCGGAGGTTTCTGATGCAGGTAAAAAAAATTCTATCCTCATTTGCCCTCATGATGTTCCTGGCTTCAGGATGCGATGACAGTGCTTCTAATAACACTTTCAATAACGCTAATAATAACAATAATATTGCGGTGAACAATCATTCCAATCCTGATTGTACCGAGGAAACAAATCCTGATTGTAACGCCCTTGCGGATGATGACGGGGACGGGATTTCAAATGGTCATGAAGGCTGTAAGTGCAATCTTGATTCGGATCTGGACGGTTTTCCCGATTATAAAGATCAGGATTCCGACAATGATGGCGTTCCAGATCGGATCGAAGCAGGCGACAGTGACATAAATACTGTTCCTGTTGATTCAGACGCTGACGGGACACCGGACTATCTCGATCGAGATTCCGATGGTGATGGGGTAATTGATGGTGAAGAAGATCGTAATGGTGATGGTCTTTTGGGAGAATGTGAAGAAAATCCCATTCTTTGCACCGGAACCTGCGATGATCCTGAAAGTTTCTGCCATGTTACCAAAGGAATTTGTATTAACGCTATGTGTTTAAATGGGGAAACTGATCCTCACATTGCAGATACGGATGGAGACGGTATAACTGACGGAAATGAAAGCACATTTATCTGTAATACAGGAAGTGAAATGCAGGGTGGTCGCAAAGAAGTACTGTACCGCGAGCATTCTTTGAATCTGTTCCAGATAGCTATGGAGCCTGAGGCGTCATATGTAGAAATGAATCCAACAAATCCAGGGCCAATTGAAGCTGCTGCCGGGTTTGATATGACGGATGCGGATAATGCCTCAGCGGGATTTGTTGTTTCAAGAACACCCACAAATGATAATCTTTATCTTGAGGCTCAGGATATAGTGGCAACTCTCGGAAGCCTTGGGACGGTGACCGTAATTACAGGCGGTAACGCAAACCAGTCCCATAGCGGTCTGGAGCAAATTGTCAATGTTGTGACCTCTATTGATATCAGCCCCTCTGCAAATCCAGGAGTTCTAAGAAATCGTGTTATTGCCGCTCTTCTTAATCGTCAGTTGACGGATTTTGTTGGAAATATTAATAGTCCATTTACAACGGAATCTTCCAAACTGGTTGTTTCATTTATGATTCAACGAATCAATTCCACCCAGAGTGTAGTTATGGGCGGCGTTGCATCTTATTCTGACTGGGATTCCAGAGAAAAAGTCAATTTCCACCTTGCAGACAGTGCATCAGGGGCTTGTATTGCAACAAGTTCAGATACTTACGAACATGAATGTGAACAGTACATGGCTGAAGAAGGTACCGTAGATATCGTCTGGGTTATTGACGCTTCCGGCTCCATGTCCGATAATCAGACTAAACTTTCCGCCGCATCCAACACATTCCTTGATGTTGCTGCCCAGTACAACCTGCACTGGCGTATGTGTGTTGTAGATATGACAGAAGGAAACCCTGGAGACTGCTGTACCGGAAACAACGAATCCGGGAATCGCTGGTTATCCAGTGGTGTTACGGGAGATGAACAACGTTTCCGTGAATGTCTTCAGGATCCAGCCGGTTCTCATTCTTCCGATGGTGATATTGAAATGGGTCTGTCTCAGATGCAGGATGCCGTGTCTTCTCATATGCCTCCGACTCAGGACAGTGATGTTTATTACCGGCCCAAAGCTGCTCGTGCTGTAGTTTTTCTTTCTGACGAAAATGCCAATGAAGTTGACCAGCATGATCTTTGCCCTGATGTTCCTGGCGCAAATGATTGCCATTACTTTTCCGGCTGTTTTGATTTATCTTGCGGTACTTCTATGGGTACACCTCAAGGAATTCAACTAATGATTGAGTGCCAGGGATATCCCGATATGTGGAACCACTCCCAGTGTGACGACGTTTACCGATGCTATGGGGCCACAAACGATGAAGCCTGGGATCCGATGCTGTGTGGACCCCTCGTAGATCCTTACATCCAGTTTGCCCAAAATAATGAAGTCATTGCATATGGACTTCATGTTCTTCAGACAGATGATCATGAAGCCTGTTCTGACGATCCGGAAAATTCCAGCGGATATTCTCCGCCATACGGATATCAGCAACTTATTACAGCTACCGGGGGTATTATGGCTTCTCTCTGCCAGACGGATTTCAATACATCTTTGCGTCTCATGATTGAAGACATGGCTGGTGCCGCAAGCCCGATTATTCTAAAACACACACCTATTCCCATTTCTCTTGCTGTAGCAATTGAACGAAAAAATCCGGCAAATCCAACGGAATCCTCTTTTGAAGCTATTCCGAGATCACGAACCATGGGTTTTGATTACAAAGCTTCATCAAACCGCATTGTTTTAGTTTCCCAGCCCATGGATTATCCCCCGTATGAAGTTGTGGTCAGTTACACTCGCTGGGTAACTGCCTATACTCCTCCAGACTAAACCGTCTTATGATTTTCAATGAAATTCTTCAAAAAACAAATAATCTTCAGTAAATAATAAAGTTGACAATAATGGACTATAAAAATCGTTTTCCAGTACTTTTTACTATTCTTTCTTTAATTATATTAACACTGTCTTTTATTTTTACTAGAGATAGATTTACGTGGGTTTTAGAAGTTGCTCCAATTCTGATAGCTCTACCCTTGCTTGTTTTCACATACAAATTTTTTCAGTTCAGTAAAATTATCTATATACTGCTTATTATTCATTTCGTTATACTGGCTGTTGGTGGGATCTACACTTATGCAGAAGTTCCTCTGGGTTACTGGATGCAGGATTTGTTTGGGTTCGAGCGAAATCACTATGATCGCATAGGACACTTTTTTCAGGGTTTTGTACCTGCTCTTGTGCTTCGAGAAATACTTTTAAGGACATCTCCTATTCGACCAGGCAAGTGGCTTTTTACAATAATAATATGGATGTGTCTCGGATTCAGTGCATTTTATGAACTTATTGAGTGGTGGACAGCCTCTTCTCAGGGTGCAAGTGCTGATGCGTTTTTAGGTTCTCAGGGAGATATCTGGGATGCTCAGAAGGATATGCTTCTGGCTTTTATTGGTGCCACTACAGCCCTGCTCAGCTTGTCCCGTATACATGATCGCTCCATGGCTGCTAACGATAACAGGAAATAAAATCTGCTAAAATTTTTTGTGAAAATTCCGGAAGATGGCTGGATATTCGTCTCAATTCTCTTATTGTTTCGCTGTAATAATTGAGATGTATTTTTTTAATAGTTACACCTCTTTTTAGTTCGTAAAGAAATCCGGATTTTTCCGTTTCAAAAAGACATGTGAATTTTCCGGATGCTCCAATGAATTGCGAATAAACAACGAGGCAGTCTTTACCCGTCTCAGATCTAAAAATTCGTCGGAAAACTTGAAGAAAATCATCTCTGTAATCCATTATTAATAAATCAAAGTTACAGTTTTCTTCAGTAATAATATTGATTTCATCAGTTATTCCACAGGATTTCCGCAAATCCAATATCATTGCTGGTGTCAGAAAATTCAAGTTGAATGAATTTTTTTTATGTCGGCTGAAGTGCAGAGTCCCGGAAAAACTTGTCTTTACTGCTTTATTTTCCGTATCTATGGTCGGAAGTACATGTAAATCTGCAATATTATTTAAATAACCTGACTTAATAAAAATTAAAAAGTACCAGAAATATTCTCTATAAATTGCTGCAAATTGCCTGTTTTCAGCTACGGATGCCATTTTAAATACAAATAAATCCATAAATTGAGGCAAAAGTTCTGATTTAATAGTTTGAAACACTTCCTCTATTGTTTCAATAATATTGTCTTTTTCTGAATCATTAGAATCTACTCGAATCTCAAGAAATGGGAAAGGAGAGTTTGTTTTTACAATAAAAACACCATCACGGAAAAAAACAGCACCGCATTTTTCCTCTCCAACGATAGTGAGAGTGATTTTAAGGAATTTCCAGTAATATGAACTTTGTAGAAATGTGTTATAAACATAGTTAGAATTAATAATCTGGTTGTTAAAAAAGATCTTGATTTTTGAATCACTGAATTTAGAGCTTAAAAAAAGTAATAATTTTTTATTATCATAATAAAATGTCTTTGCCTCTGTTATGACAACTATTTTTGTCCCATCATGACTGCTCTGATTTTGTTTAATTAAATAAGAACCATCAGGTTCAATAACTGCCTCTATGAATCGTCCATATTTTCTTGTACTTACAATTATATTTATAAATGGGATACTAAAAACTTTGGCAAAACCAACGCCCTTATGATTCGTAATTTTAGATGACCCGGGAAAAGTTAGAAGATAATCCTCAATGTCAGTTTCAGTCATTCCATCGCCATAGTCGAGAACTGAAAAAAGAAAAAGATTATTTATAAAAGATGTATTGATATCAATTCGATGAGTTCCTGATTCGAGCGCATTTAAGATTAGTTGTTCAACAGGATCCAGAGGATCTGTTCTAGACGATATAAGGTTAAACCAGTCAATTTGTGTATTCATTTCTAATGTTATTCAGGCAAAAAAATTGTATATAAGTATAGAAATTTAAATTATGCTATCATGTAAAATAGACTTAATTATGATTTTTCATCTTCATCCAAAATCTCAGTTCTAGCCTTAAGTTCCAGGTAAAAATTCTCCTTGAGATTTGAAATTTTTTCACTGCGTTCTCTATTTCGTGCGAGTTCTCGGAATTCACGAAAAGAATTAATTTGATCAATAATATAGGAATGTTTGACTTTTCGCCTGTTTTTTATAATTGTTTCCACTCTTGTGGCAAAGTCCAATTGAAAAAAATCTTTCGGCCATTCAAAATCTTCTATGTAAGAAATAATACGTCGAGAAATATTTGCTGCATCTCGACCGGATAAGTCATACTTGAGGCATAAATCTGCAATTTCTATCCACTGAAGATCGTTTATTTCTAAGCATTGACTGTAGTCATTTCCTATGAGTATGTCACGGAAAAGTCTAATGAAATCATCTTTGTTTTCTGGGCCTTTCACAGTATGAGGTTCCTGACTGAGCCTGGAAACCGTTGCTTCATCCATCTGTATATAATTGGCATCGCAAACGAGCATCCACTGTCCATTAAAAGGTAAAATAGTTCCATCAAAAAGTCCGAAAGCCGTTCCTAAAATACCCTTTTCTTCTGATCTGAGATCGCCACTGGATCTGGATGAAAAAGCAGTATCTATATCAGGCCAATAATACATTACTATACCGTCAAAACCGCGTATCTGACTTTCAAAGCGTTCTAAAAGTGCTTTTGCAGAGGCATTCTGATAACTGCTTGCCCAGTCTGTTCGGCGAATTGTTACAAAGCGTGCATTAAGTCCAGCTGAGGATGCAGCTTTTAAGAGATGATTACCAAGAGCATTTGCAGTAACAGTTTTACCGGAACCAGGGCGACCTAAACCAAAAAGCACTTGATTAAACTTTTTAGGATTACGTCCAACTGTTGGATCCCAGGCTGTTAAATCTCGGATCATTCGAAGCCCGGTGGCAATATAATCTCTATTACCAATAATTTTTTCTATACTTACATCAAGGGTAATGCCCTCATTTACTTTTCGTTCTCGAATTTTTTCAAAAGGCACAAATTCGCGATTTTCATAAACCGCACGAAAATCAACTATTTTACGGTAGAAAACTAGATTTTCAGGATTTTCAGCTATACGATTTATAGTGACACACATAAGATGAAACCAGGCTGTTATTGATTTTTCAAGATCATCCATATCGTAATTTGATTGGCGACGGATATATGAGAGAAGATCAGATGGTATAATTTCGATGATGTTTTTACTATTTACAATGCTCTGAACTTCGGAATGGTTAAAAGTATTTTTTATACGCACAGTGTGGAAGGTTATCTCATCCATCTTTTCACCAGCGTAACTGAATGCGCTACTTAGAGCATAAAGCATTGATACGGAGTCATTTTTATCTGGATGAAGATAGAAATCGGCACTGTTTTTCAAAGCGTGATATAAGACAAGTGTTCTTTCTAATAAATTCAGTATCCTGATTGTTCGACTTCCCATTCCCCAGGGACTTTTTTCAATTTCAGAACAAAATTTATCAATTCCGGATTTTATTATAGCATGACGAATTGTTGGAAGTATAACTTCGCAAGATTCTTCTTTAATTTCAAAAACTTCATGAGAAAACATAATTAGATTCTCCTGATAATAATTACATTTGGATGTTCAGTTTTGAACTCAGATTCGAAAACATAGTCTACATCCGTGGTCGGAACAATCCTGGTTTCACAAAAAGTACCATATTTTCTACTTTTTCTTTCTTCTTCAAAAATTTGTTTCATATCTTCAGAAATATCCGAAAAAAATTGTTTTTGAAGAAAGTCATTGCCGATGCGACCGGAAATCTCCGGACTACACATATCAAGCGGAAACATTAAAAACGGAGCGAAATCTGCAATTTTTGTAGATAAATTGGACAAATCTTTTGTTATATATGGACCAATTTCTCCCCGACTAACGAAATATACACTCAAATCTTTATTTCCACACAACGCAAGAAATGTGGTTTCACTGTCAAAACGACAAGCGGATGAAACAATATTTACAAGATTATCAGTAGGAAAACATCCATTATTAATGTCTTGAAAATAATAAGTATTTAAAGAAACTTTCATAACCAGTGAGTAACGGGTGTATACGTTCCTGTTTATTGCCCACCTATCCAGTACGATGTTTACAGTCCAGTAACCACCATCCTCTTTTAGAAGTTTGGTTTTTATATCAAATCGACTTACTATTGAAAATGACTTCAAATTGTCTATAAAACTATCATTTTCCCAAACATCTGGTGCGGTATGATTGTGGTAGTGTTCCTCAATAATTGTCTTTGTGTTTGAAAGACGAGTTATTTCAGCTTCAGTGGGCATCTGTGAAACAGGGTCAAAATGTACACCTTTGGGACTTTCCAGTTGATATGTCAATAATTTTAAAGTATTAGAAAGTTTTTCTGGATCTGGATATCGGTTGCTCAGACCTATATTAACGCAGTTTGAAAGATTGTTCAGGTGTCTGGTGAGATTTTCCCCGTTTAATTTCAGGGCTTTCATAAATCAGTTCTTTCCAACTTCCAGGTTTTCCCTCTCTTGTCGAGCTTTAAGAAGGATTCGATCCAATTGTTCTTTACGTTCAGCCCGCTCAGCGGCAAGATTCGCTTCGACCAGATCTTCAGTCTGTTGATCATAGACTCTCATGTTATCAGTAATATTTTCCACATTTTTAGTAAGAAACAGAGATGTTTCTGAGGCCAGTTGAGAAACCCGGCTCATGTTGTCTTTCAGGCTTTCCATAGATTGAGTCAGTTCCAGAGTAAGTTCTCCTGCCTGTGCCAGTGTAGCAATAGCACTCACATGTTGACGCAATTCATCCAATACCATTTCGGCGGTTTCTTTTATAATTGTCATGTTGGAGTGCAGATTGACACTTATTTCCAGAAAGTTGTTATTCATGCGAATAATGCTCTCTAGTCGACCCTGGGCGTTATCATATAATCTTAGTCTCTGCCCGTTCTCCCAGATTAAAGTCTCAATTTTACCTTTTTGAAGAGCAAGTTCTCGATATTCTTCAGAATTCTGATCTTCAATTGAACTAAGTTTTGTTTCAGTTTCGCGCAAATTGAGTTCAAGTTCATCAATGAGAGCAAGAGTTTCTTTTTTATGTTTTGCTGCTTCCAGTTGTTTAGATCTCAAAACTTCCTGATCATCACGAAGGTTTTTCATGGCTTCTTCTACCCGGACCAGATATGCTTCAACTTCCCTGCTTCTCTTGTCTGCCGCTTCAACTCTTTCTTCCAGAAGGTCACCTAAAGGTTTATGCCGGAAAGGACGACCAAGGAGAGGTATTTTTGCCATGACTCCTCTAAATCCCCTTGAAACACCACCCTTTTTCCCACTTGTCATAGTTTTAATTTCGTCCATAAGGGTACGTTGTTTTGCAAGATCTTCGTTCATCTCGTCGGCGAGTTTTTCATGCTCGGCCTTAAGAGTTTTCAAGTCATTGACATGATTGGTATGTCTTTCACGATAGGTGCTTACCATCCCATTTACAGAGTCTCTGGTATATTTTCGACCGTCATATTCTGTATTTTTTCTTTCAAGTTCCGTTATTTTTGAATCCGTATTGCTCATTTTTTAACTCCTGATTTGCTATTAAAGATAAATGCAAAAAATCCATTGCGTCAAGCCTTCATTTTGTAACTTTAACGTTGTGATAATTTGCACGATATGATAGTCACAAAACAGCAAGGAGAATCTGTTATGTTGGAAGCTCTTGATTTTTCCATTGTTGATGAAATTATTAACAAAACTGGCAAAGGCGCTGAAATGGCAATCCCAATCCTTCAAAAGATTCAGGAGCATTTTCGGTATCTTCCGATGGGCGCACTTGAAAGAGTTTGTCAGATCACTGAAATTACACCATCGCGATTATATGGTGTTGCGACTTTCTATAGTCAATTTCGCCTGGAACCAGTAGGTGAAGTGATAATAAAAGTATGCCATGGGACAGCATGTCATGTTGGCGGAGCTGCTACGATAACTCAAACTCTTGAAGAATATTTGAAAATTTCCAATGGACAAACGACGGTGGATAAAAAATATACTCTTGAATCCGTTGCCTGTGTTGGTTGTTGTAGTCTTGCACCAGTTGTTTTAGTTGGAAAAGATACTCATGGAAAACTGACTCCCGTAAAAGTGCAGGAAACCATGGACAGATATACGGGAAAATCCGGAGGTGAAAAATGAACGAAACCATTAATAACCCTCGATTGATCGTTGGTCTGGGAAGTTGCGGAATAGCTGCCGGAGCTGAAAATATATATAAATTTCTTGAAGAAAAAATCAAATTAAATCCACAACTTAACATAAAACTTGGAATTACTGGATGTAATGGTATGTGTCACCGGGAGCCCCTGGTGGAGTACCATGACAATGAAGGCAAGTCCTTCCTTTATGGGGATCTCACCGAAAAGAAAATATCCATAATATGGGATAATCATTTTTCCAGTGGAAAAGTAATGGAAAAACTTCTCATGAAGGGAACAGATCCATCAACCTCTGAAGGAAAATTTCTTTCAAAACAAAGACGTATTGTTTTAAGAAACTGCGGAGAAATGGATCCAGAATCCATTGATGAATATATTGCTAGAGGTGGATACGAAGCGCTTGCGAAAGCAATCAGAGAAGGTAGTGACTGGATAATAAATGAAATTACAGTTTCTGGTCTCAGAGGGCGCGGTGGAGCAGGTTTTCCAACGGGATTAAAATGGTCTCTGGCCAAAAAAGAAATATCCGGGAAAAAGTATGTAGTTTGCAATGCGGATGAGGGAGATCCCGGGGCTTTTATGGATCGCAGTGTACTGGAAGGCGATCCTCATTCAGTTATTGAAGGTATGGCAGTTTGTGCGATAGCCATCGGCGCGGAATATGGGTATATTTATTGTCGCGCGGAATATCCTCTTGCAGTTTCCAGACTTGAAAAAGCAATTTTTGAAGCCACTCAGAAAAACATACTCGGTGACAATGTCCTGGGAACAGGAAAAAGACTTCACATAAAGGTGAAGGAAGGTGCTGGTGCCTTCGTTTGCGGTGAGGAAACAGCTCTCATGGCATCCATTGAAGGTAAACGGGGAATGCCTGTTCCAAGACCGCCGTTCCCGGCCCAGAAAGGTCTGTGGAGTTATCCGACAAATCTAAACAATGTGGAAACTTATGCCAATATTCCATGGATAATTATAAATGGAGGAGCTGCTTTTGCGAGTGTGGGAACAGAAAAGAGCAAGGGTTCCAAAGTTTTTGCTCTGGCGGGCAAAATAAAAAGAGGTGGACTTGTTGAAGTTCCCATGGGTATCACGATTAAGGAAATACTTGAAGATATTGCTGGTGGTTCCTCTACAATGAGGGCGCTTAAAGCAGTTCAGATGGGGGGTCCATCCGGGGGCTGTATTCCTGCAAATATGTTTGATACCAGAGTTGATTACGATGAAGTGAATCGTACTGGCGCGATTATGGGTAGTGGTGGAATGGTAGTGATGGATGAAACTACCTGTATGGTCGATGTAGCAAAATTCTTCCTTAATTTTACGAAAAATGAGAGCTGTGGAAAATGTACTTTCTGCCGTATAGGCACCACAAGAATGCTGGAAATACTCAACCGCATCTGTGAAGGAAATGGTAAACCTTCAGATATCGATTTACTTGAAGATCTGTCTTATAAGGTAAAAAATACCAGTCTTTGCGGATTGGGACAGAGTGCCCCTAATCCTGTTCTTACTACAATTAAATATTTTAGACAAGAATATGAAGCTCACATTAACGAGCATCGATGTCCTGCTGGTGTATGTAAAGCCCTGACAACTTTTGAAATAAACGCCGAAAAATGCACAGGTTGTAATGCCTGCCTCATAAACTGCCCCGTTAAAGCTATTGAAGGTGAAAGAGGAAAAGCAGGTTCATACACTATTGTTCAGGATATCTGCATTAAATGTGGCGTCTGTAGAGATGTGTGTCGTTTTTCTGCAGTGGAGACAAAATAATTATTGGTCTTGCTTTGTTTAATTAAAAAAATATTATCATGGCACCAATAAGTCTGATTTCTGAAAGAGTTTTGGGGATCAGACAGAATAGAAATGTTGGAGGTAAATCTTGGATAACACAGTAAATATTATTATTGATGGTTTGAAAGTCCAGACTACGGCCGGTTCTACAATACTTCAGGCAGCCCGTCAGGCAGGAATTGAAATTCCGACTTTCTGTTACATCGAAAAGATGACCCCTTTTGCCTCCTGTTTTATGTGTGTAGTTAGAATAAAGGGTGGTAGAGCAAATCTGGTTCCTTCATGTGCCACTCCTGTCTACGAAGGCATGGAAGTAGAAACTCAATCTGAAGAAATTAAAAAAGCCCGGAAATCTGCCCTTGAACTCATGCTTTCTGATCATACCGGTGACTGTTTCGGTCCTTGTTATTCTGAATGCCCTACGGGGGTTGATATTCCCGGCTTTATAAATGAGTTAAACAAAGGGGAAGCAGATGAAGCAATTCGAATTATTAAAGATAGTTTGCCTATTCCCGGGTCTCTGGGTCGAGTTTGTCCAGCTCCATGCGAGGGCGGATGTCGTCGAGCTCTTGTAGAAGAAAAGATCTCAATTATGTCCCTGAAACGCTTTGCTGCAGATGAAGACATGAAAAAAGCCGATCCATATGTGCATGACTGTGGGTCACCAACCGGTAAAAAAATCGCGGTAATAGGAGCTGGTCCCGCAGGGATAAGTGTTGCTTATTTTTCAAAAATTCTCGGACATGATGTTGATGTTTTTGATTCTCACCCCCATCCAGGTGGAATGCTTAGATATGGCATTCCTGCGTATCGGCTTCCAAGGCATGTAATTGATTTTGAAGTTAGTATACTTGAAAAAATGGGTGTTAAATTTAATTATAATCGGACACTTGGAAAAGATTTATCCCTTGATGTACTAAAAAAAGACTATGATGCAGTTTTCCTTGGAATTGGGGCTCAGGGGGCAACACCCATGCGTGTTGAAGGTGAAGATTCTTCAGGTGTATTCAGTGCTATAGAATTTCTTGGTCAAGTTTCCGCTGGGGAAAATCCTCCCATTGGAAAGAAAGTTATGATAGTTGGAGGAGGTAACAGTGCCATCGATGCAGCCCGCACGGCAATTCGATGTGGAGCTGAGGCTCTGGTCTATTATCGTCGAACACGAGAAGAAATGCCTGCCTTTGATTTTGAAATTGAAGAGGCTATTGCTGATGGAGTCGAATTCAGATATCTCAGTGCACCAGTAAAAATTATTCCTTCAAATGGTAAATTGCAAGTTGAGTGTATTGAAATGGGACTTGGGGAACCAGATGCAAGTGGTCGCCGAAGACCTGTTCCAAAAGAAGGAAGTGAACATACTGTTGAATTTGATTCGGTTATTGCCGCCATTGGCCAGAAAGTAATTGGTGATTTTTTAGCGGAATCTGGGCTTAAACTTTCCAAATGGGGCACCATTGACGTAAATAATGAAACAATGATGACTAGTATTGAAGGTATTTTCTCCGGTGGAGATGCAGTTCTGGGGCCTGATATTGCTGTTAGAGCAAGTGGTATGGGTAGATTGGCTGCAATTTCAATTAATCAGTACCTGAATGGAATCGCAGTGACTGGAAATCGTAAACTCTTTGAAGTAACTATGGGTCCGCTTCAAAACATACAAAAAGCTGTATACGAAAAGTACACTGAAGCCCCACGCCAAAAGGTGGCTCATATGGATCCGGTTGAGGCAATAAAATCGTTTGATGAAGTAAGTTATGGATTTACTGAACAGCAGGTTAAAGAAGAGACAGAGCGTTGTATGAAATGTGGGTGTCGGGCAGCAGACACTTGTAAACTTCGTAAATTTTCAGAGGTTTACGAATCTGACTCTAAAACCTATGCCGGTGATAACGAAAGATCTGTTTTTATTGATGACAGTCATCCTGATATTTTAATAGAGTCTCATAAATGCATTACATGTGGAAATTGTGTTCGCGTCTGTGAGGACGATCGAAAGTGTTATGCTCTGGCCTTTGTAAACCGAGGTTTTGAAACACTTATCAGACCACCTATGCAGAAACTTCTTATCCAGACCCAGTGTGATGGATGCGGAAAATGCGTTGACGCCTGCCCGACGGGTGCTCTTTCATACAAAAAAGCTCGGGTAGCCACAGATATTATTCGTGAAATTACGTGATATTCCTTCTTTGACAAAAATCCCTGAAAATTATAGATAGTTCGTATTCTCTAATGCTATTCAGAACGAAAGTGGCCATTAGAAATACTGAAGACCTCTTTCAGACAGGCACTGGGCCATTTTCGATTCAATACGAGTGTGTCAGATTTGAAAATTGTATGGAATTTAACTCATACTATAAAAGGTTTTAGATACTTTTAAACGAAAACAGTCTGGATAACTCTATGTAAATCTCGTACTGTGCAGGATATGGTTTTAACGAACCTGAAATATTAAAAATAGGTTTCACTGATTTGCAATCTGGAAGCCGATAATGGAAGGAATAACATGCCTGTTAGTTATATATACTTAGCCTTATCCCCTATTTTTCCATACTTGAAAGCGGGGCCATGGCAGATAGGTCCCTTTGTTATTCATATGTTTGGCATACTTGTGGGGATTGCGATTATTTTCGGAGTCCACATGACAAATCGAAGAGGATGGCAAAAAGGTCTAAACCCGTTATATGTATCCGAGATGGTTCTTGCAGGACTCGCAGGCCTTTTTATTGGTTCTCATCTTTTTGCTGTTTTCTTTTACTATCCGGAAAAGATGATAAATGATCCCCTCGCACTCCTCAAAGTATGGGATGGTATGTCCAGTTTTGGAGGCCTGATAGGATTATTTGTGGGAAGTGTTATTTATCTGAAATGGCGGAAACAACCTCTCTGGCCCTATGTAGATACATTCATGTGGGGAGGAGTTCATGCATGGATTTTCGGTAGAATGGGCTGCAGTTTTGCTCATGATCATCCTGGAATATTCACATCGAGTTGGTTTTCTGTGAAATGGCCTGTAAATCATGTGGATCAGATAATGAACCCTCACAATTTACCAGGACGGCATGATCTCGGATTATACGAATTTTTATATACACTTGTAATGGTTTCGGTATTATATATTGTTGCCCGAAAACGGGATCGTTTTAATGGATATACCACAAGTATTATTTTAATGATGTATGGTCCAGTGCGTTTTGCTATGGATTTTGTGCGTACAGGGGATAAAACTTTCTGGCATCTGACTGCTGGGCAGTATGTTGCTATTGTAATAACAATTTTAGGTTTTTTTGTATTTTTCCGAAATAGGTCACTTTCCGCAGGAGAACAATCATGAAATACTTTTTCCTCATTTTAATCATCTTCATCAGTTGTTCAAAAAAGGAAAAAAAAGTTCCTGTTATTGACACCAACCCTATAAATCCAGAAAAAATTAAAAACGAGAAAAAAGGGCTTAAAGCCGGGCAAAGACTTGTCCCTGCGCTGAAACTTAAAACTGCAGAACATGCAATAGCAAGGGGTGATTTTAATAAAGCCATTGAAATATATGACGAACTTATAAAATTAAAAAGTCTCAGTGCTGAAAGTCGTAGTCAGTTATTTGCAGGAAGAGCCGAAGCCCTGTTTCATTTAAAAAAATATGAAGATTCTATTGCCGCCTGGCTTTCTGTAATTTCGATACGTAAAGAGGATCCCTTCCCAATGCATAATCTTGCAATAGTATACAAAGAATCAGGTAAGATTCCTCAAGCCATTGAACTTTTAAATAAAATATTAAAGTTAGACTCCAAGATGCTCATTGCAAGGATAGATCTTATTGAACTTTTAAAGGCCACCGGAGCAACACAAAAAGAATTGATAGAACAGGTAAATTCTTTAGATAAGGGGCGAGATGAAATTATGAAACTTCTCATTTCGTCAAATGATCCAGTGGAGTTAGTTAAATACCTGAATATACTTATCGAAATTCCCGAGGAAAAACCGCCTCTGGAAACGCTGAAAAAACTTATTGAAAGCAAATCAACTTTTGTAAAGGAAAAGACTTCTGAGCTCCTTATCAGGCATACAGAAGGAAAACAATTACTTTCGAAAGCCCTTGAATCTGAAAAAGATCCTAATCTGAAAATAAAAATGAAAAAACTTCTCGACACACCAGTTCCAAAGCCAGACGAAAACGGAAAGAAATAATAATGGCGGAAAAAATTGAAAATTCCTCAGAAATAATACTTTCTGCTGAGAAAATCGTTAAAAAATACGGTGCTGTAAAGGCTCTGAATAATGTTTCAATTGAGTTGAAATCAGGAAAAATTACAGGTCTTATTGGAGAAAATGGCGCAGGGAAAACTACTTTAATTCGCATTTTATCCGGTGTAATGCAGCCCGATGAAGGTGTTGTGCGTCTCACTGGAAAGAGCATGTATCCGAATCCAGAAGTCTGTCGTAATAATATCGGTTACTTGCCGGAAGGAAACCCTCTTCCCGGGCACCTCAGAGTTTCAGAATTTATATCATTTATGGCGTCCATGAAGAATGCAACTAATGATAATATTAATGAAATCATAAATCTTATGGATTTGGAAATCGTAAAAAATAAATTTATTTCAACACTGTCTTCAGGTTTTAAACAGCGAACGGGTCTCGCGGGTACATTTTTAGGATGGCCTCCAGTTATAATTCTGGATGAGCCAAGCCGTGGACTTGACCCTGTCCAAACTGATTCACTCCGGGAAATAATTCGTACTGCAGCTAAAAAAAGTTGTATTCTGATCTCCAGTCACGGTTTAGATGAACTTGAAAGAATTACAGAAGATTTTTTATACATTAAGGATGGAAGAATAATTTTTTCTGGAAATTTGCCGGAAAATACGACGCTTGTAGATTTTTTTCATCGCCAAAACAGGAGTGATGGAATTTGAAATATTTATTACGCCTTGTCCGACATGAAACGGGGATAATTTTTAAAACCCCAAGTTTTTATTTTGTTGCAGCTCTTTTTCTTTTTTATCAGGGTATAATATTTTCCCTTACCCTTTCCATGCGACATCATCCTCTGTCCCCTCCAGGGCCTCTTCTGGCTCCATGGTTTGCAGGACCCTTCTGGTTCTGGCCACTTCTAATTCTTGTAGTGGTTGAACTCAGTCATGGTGCAATTTCTCGCAGTCGTGAAGATGGAACTCTTGAAATACTGCTTGCGACAGCTGCAAAACCGTCAGTCACAGTATGGGCAAAGTACCTCGCAGTATGTTTAGCCTTCATATTTTTATGGGTTATAACTACTCCTCTGGTTCTTCTGCTTTTTCTTTATATTCCCGTCAGTTTTTCTTCAGAACTTCCATTTATCCTCTCAGGATATGGGGGTGCAATAGCCGTAGGATGTGCTGGACTGGCTCTTGGTGTAATGTTTTCATCTTTTACAACAGATACCAGACTGAGTGCCATGTTTACATTCATGACTCTGTTTATGCTTGTGTTATTGAAAATAATTCTTCATCCAGGCATGGGTATCGTCTCCTCATCCTGGCTTAACTGGCTTTCAGGTTTTAATTTTTTAGATTTTATGGAAAACTTTGCTCGAAAAAATATTGTTTTCAGCAATCTTGCAACGCTATTTATTATAATAATTGTATCAATTACTGCTGCCGGAATATGGATTGGTAAAAATCAAAATAAAAAATATTATGGCAGTTATATTTCTCTTATATTAATTGCGATAATTTTAATAGAAGGCGCTATTATAATAACAAATAAATACGATAATACTCGTAGTTCTGATGGGATTCATCCTCTTTTAAAACAGAGGATTTCCACATTGAATTCTCGACTTAAAATTTATATTTTCGCTAATGCACCATCGTCAAGTTTATATTTTCACCCAATTCCTGCTCTGGAAAAAAACCTGCAGAATATCTCGTCAAGAACGTCTATGATTGATTGGCAACGTATAGAAATATCTTCAAATTCTGAAAACGTTCTTAACCTTGCTAAAAAATTCAGTATAGATCTACAGAGAATCAGAAATGACGCTATGGCTCTTTCCGAAGGTGTCATAGTTGTAAGTTATTTAAAAGACTTTAAAGTCATTCCACTTTCGTCAGTTTTTATGGCAGATGTTAGAGATGGAAAAATCCGTTTTTCCGGAATTAATCTGGAATCTGAGCTTTCCAGTGCCATTTCCATTCTTGTTAATCCAGCTAGAAAAAAACTCTGCTTTACATCAGGGCATGGAGAAAACTCCCTTGAAGATTCTTCTCCTCGCGGAAGTTTTCGTCTAGGCTTGTTCTTAAAAAGAAGAGGAATTGTTTTTGAAAACCTTGGTCCTGTGCTTGGACCAGTTCCCGCACGTTGTAAATCAGTAATACTTAAGGCTCCTGTGCGTGATTTTTTGAAAAGCGAATTGGATAATCTTACAAAGTGGCTAAATTCCGGAGGACATATGGTGTATTTTTATCCTGAAAATAACGCTGATACTCCCGATTTATTCAGGTGGCTTTATTCAGCTGGTTTTTCTTTTTCAGAAGCCGGAATAATCGATCGTAAACATTCCGTCGGAAAATCTTCGGGATTTACCTGGGCCGCATCATTTGAGAATATCGTTGATTTACCAGGAGAAAGAATGATTCTTACTCTTCCTCATGCAGTTTTTTGTAATGAATGTGAATCTCTTATTTCCAGTTCAGATAAAGCTAAACTTTGGAAGTCTGGAACACAAAAAAATCAGTATTCAAAATTTTCCATAGCTGCAAGACTACAAAATCCTTCAAAAAGCCTTGTTACGGTAGTAGGTTTTTCAAAAGTATGGACGAATAGTTTTCTGGACGAAAAAGGGGAATCAACTGATGCGTCTTCTTCATTTATGGAATTTATTATAAAACAAGCATCAGAGGACAATTCTAAAGATCGGATTTCTCCTTCTAAAATTCGCCATCATCATCTTACATTGCGAATTACTGAAATACGGTCAATTCAATTTTTCGCTATGGTTATTCATCCGCTTTTACTGGTGTTTATAGGCCTTTTTATGGCCTGGAGAAGGAGAAAATCATGAAACCAAAAATTTCCCTTTCCCCGACACTCAGAGGTGATGAAGTTCTTTTTTCTCCTTTTCGAATTTTTCTGTTTCTTCTCGCTGGTGGAATGGGTCTGTATCTTCTTTTTTCAAGAACAACTGGTCCTGCGGTAGAAACCAAAGTATTTCATGGGACTCAGGATATTAAATCTATCCAGTGGAAAATGAACAATGCCTCCTGGGGTGTTTTCAAAACAGGAGAGCATTGGAAGATCAAAGGGTGGATGAACGATTCAATTTTTGCCGATGGTGCTACAGTCAATGATTTTATAATCAAACTTGACAGTCTTCACGGAATTCCCGTTAAAAAAGACCTGTCAAATCCAAATATGACCCTTACTATTGAAACGCAAAAAGCAAAGACTGATATAGATATTTTTTATAAAAACAGAAAGCTTTATTTGAGGGCTGGCAAAAAAATATATTCCGCTTCTGGGATGGATGTTAACTGGTTGAGATTACTTCCTGAAAAAATGGCAAATTATAAAGTATTTGGAGCAATCAAGGATCTTAAAGATATAAATGAAATAACTTTAAACTCAATGACATCTGGAGGCAATCGGGTGTACACCATTTTCAGGTCAAGAGATGGATTCTGGCAAATAGGCCACAAAAAACCATGGACTGCCTCCCTTGATGAAACAGGAAAGCTCATTCAGGAGCTTGGAAATATAACTTTCACAGAGTTTACAGTCCCTTCCGGCGATAAAGGAAATATAATTATTTCTTTGAAAGCAGTTTCTGGAAAAGAAACAGCTCTTTATTATCTCAAGTCGAACAAATGTCCTGCAGGAGAAAAAAATACAGTCCTTATTTCTGGAAAAAACTCAATTTCAGGATGTATAAGAGAAAAATTGATAAATTTAATCTCTGTTCCTCTTCCATCGCTCATGGAAAAATCAGTATTGGCTGCTCCGGCTGCTAATGCGTGGACATCTATAAGTTTTTTAGTTAATGGAAAAGAATTTAAACTTAATTTTGAAGAGAAAATATGGAATGTTTTATCTGAAAACCGTCGATACCCCGGGGATTTTATAACTATTGAAGAATGGATATCCTCACTTAAAAAAACAGTTGTACTGAGCAAAGTTGATAATTTGCCATGTACGCCCCAAGAATCGGTTATCTTTACAGGAAGCCTGATTACCTGGAGACTTAATTTCTGCACACATGAAAACAACGTTTATTTAAAAAGAAATAGTGATTTCTATGGTGTAGTTTTAGCGACTTCAACACTTAGTCTGTTTTCCAGAAATTGGTTTGATTTTGTTTCAAGAGATCTGCTTGAAGATGAAAAACCAGTAGAAATAAAAAGAATTTTTCCTGGAAATACGGAACATTTTCGATTGCAGGAAAATGGACGCATTACAGTTTTATCTCCTCTGGATCTACCATTTTCGGATAAAGAATTGTCTGATTATACGGGAAGACTCCGGAACTTCCGGGGGTTAAAATATCTTCCAACAAAGCCCTCAGATATATCCAAACCTGAAATTAAAACGGAAATTATCTACAAGGATAATCGAAAAGTGTCCTTGCAATTATTTAATAAAGGTCAATATATTTTTATAAACAGCAAATATTTCCAAGTAAACCCAATTGATTCCGAATGGATAACTAAACCATGGACGAAAGACTCCGTTAAAACGTGGAAAATTACATCTGCATCTCAGTATTCAATCCGAAAATCAGACGGCAAGGTGCGCTCATATATAAATTCTGGTAGTCACTTTACTTTGATTGATAAAAACAAAAAAATAATTCCATCTGCTGTTATGATTAAATATCTAGGAAATATTGAAAACTACTTCAATAATATCAAAGCAGAAAGATATGGTCGACTTGAAAAGTTCGATATTGAAGTAAGAATTAAATCTTCTTCAGGCCTTCCACTTCATATTCGAATGAAATTTGAGGAAAATTATATTAATATTGAACATACAGCGAGAAAAGTTATTTATCTGGGTAGACCTATAAACAAACCATTTTCGTTTTTTCTAATTGATGATCAATAGAAAACACGATCAAATATTGCAGGGTATCGAGCCGTTATATTTGAAAAAATCGTTTGATTTCTTCAAGATCTATTTCTTCAGAGCATGAGACATGTATACCTCTTGGCTTGAACCAGGTTCTCTGTTGCTTGATATACTTTTTATGACTAAGGATTATGGCTGCGGAAAGCTCATCCATATGAATTTTTCCATCAAGAAAATCAATAACTTCTTTATAGCCTTTACTTTGAAGTGATCTTAAATCTTTGGGATATCCCATAGAAAGTAGATTCTTTACTTCATCAATAAAGCCAGTCTTTAACATTTCGTTTACTCTTGCTTCAACTCTCGCTTCAAGAAGTTCCCTGGGTGGATCTATTACAAATATTAAAGTAGTGCAAAATGGTTCTGATGCCTGATGTTCTTTGTGATGTTCCGAGAGGGTTTTGTTTGTAAGAATAAAGACTTCCAATGCTCTTGTTAATCTGAAAATATCATTTTCTGAAATACGAGATGCGCTATGTGGATCAACTTCCAACAATCTTCTATGAAGGCATCCTTTATCAGATTCTTCCTGCAATTTTAAGTCATTACGAATACCCTGATCAGCTCTTGGACCTTCAAAAAGACCTTTCACAAGAGAGTCTATATACATACCAGTTCCACCACAGATAATTGGAAAATGGTTTCTTTGCTCAATTTCTTCAAAAATCTTACGGCTTTGAATTGAGTAATCGCCAGCAGAATAGTAGACATCGGGATTCACTATATCGATCATATGGTGGGGAACTAGAAGTCTTTCCTCTTTTGTCGGCTTTGCACTTCCGATATCAAGAAATCTATAGATCTGAACTGAATCAGCTCCTATTATCTCCCCATTAATCTGAACTGCAATATTAATAGCTGAGGATGTTTTTCCTGAGGCAGTGGGACCGCAAATAATTACCGCTTTTCGCTGCAAAATCTCACCGTTTACTTCCGGTAAATAACCTGAAAATACAGTTATGTCGGTTAAATTAGATCATTTCCTCAATCAGTGGTTTAATATAATTATAACCCTGATTAGCAAGGATATCCGGTTCTGCATTTCCATCAAGAGTAATTACTTCAGGAAAAGATTTTACCAGATTAAGGTACAACTGATGAACCTTCCCTTGAAAACTTAAATTCTCAAGAACATCTCTAGTCGCACCACGTTTAGTAATTCGACGATCTCCTTCCTGCGGATCAACATCAATAAATAGTGTTAAATCCGGATCAGGAGCTTTTGAATTCAGTAACTTTACCCACTGAAGATCTTCAGTAACCCCTTGATAAGCAAAGGAAGAAATTTTATAACGATCGGAAATTACAATAAATCCATTGTTAAGAGCAGGAACAATCTCTTCTCGATAATGAATCAACCGATCTGCTGCAAATAACAGAGCAAAAATGGTATTGTCACTTTTATGATCCTGTAATCTTTCACGAATGTATTTTCCTGCAGGATGACTGGATGGTTCACATGTGACATGTACGCGGTACCCCTCCTTTTCCAAAATTATTTTAACATTGTTTATAAAAGTAGTTGTACCACTGCCGTCTATGCCTTCCACAGCTATGAATTTTCCCTGCATATTTTCCTCAGTGAATAAAAAATCGGATATCAAGCCCGAAATAAACAGCATCAGAACCAGTAAAGTCTTTGCGAAAACCGACTTCAATGGATGATTTCGGTTTTATATAACCGACCCCAAAAGTTATATATTTCTGTTCAAAACGCTTGCGATAACCACCGCCAGCTCTTATTGCAAATCCCTGAGTGGCAAAATATTCTGCTCCGCCTCTGAACCACAAATCTTCTCCTTCAAGAATCACATCCACTTCAGAAATGATTTTTCCGTTCAGGAGTTTCAAACCACCAGCTGCACCAAAACTCCAGGGATTAGAGTCCGAATGACCAGTAAAAAGATCATAAGCACTGAGACCCACGAAAAAAGTCTTCCCTACTGCGATAATAGCTCCAGCATCCATGCTGAAACCATCTTTGCCTTCTTCACCAAATTCCCAATCGTAGTAATATCCATTCACTCCTAAAACTAAATAATCTGTAAATTTGATACTTATAGCAACGCCACCCTTGGCAAGGTTTTCTTTAACCTCTCTGGATTCATTATTGTAATAAATCTCTCGCTGACCATAACGATGAGTATAGTAAGCACCGGCCGCTACTCTTTCATTGAGGTAGGAGTCAACAAATGCAGTATTGGCCAGATGTGTATTCGTCGATGAATTATATCGATAATAATTTTCCCAAATGTAACTTTTAATTAAGCTCATACCAGCTGGATTTGATGCTAAAGCATCACTTCCTGTGCCTGTGGCAATTATGCCATCTCCAAGACCAAGACCTCTCGCTCCTAATGCTTGACTCCATAGATCCTGAGCTGAACAAACTGGAGAAAAAGTATAAATACTTATAAATACTGCAAATAAAAAGAATTTTTTCATAATCCCTGCATTCCTGACCAACTATTGTATCCGCAAACAGGCTTACCGCAAATTTCCCGCTCGACTGAAATGTTTTGGTTCAACACCAACATGATTGATTTTGAAAATTGTGCAAACTTAAAAAAGAAAAAAATAGTATTTCCCAATATGTTTTTAATATCCAGCAATGTTCGTCTATATCCAATCAACATTAAGTCACAGCCGGTTTGGATAAACACTTTCGGAATGAAAATTTCCTGTTAAGGTAGATAATGGCTTTGTTTATTGAATCTAAAAATGTTGGTAATTCATTTATTAGAATACGGCTCTTTTTTAAAACTATAACTCTCTCAATGATTATTTTGTTTTTGCTCCACACATAGTCAGACTTAAAATCAAAAACATTTCCTTTTATTTTAATATTATGAACCCTATCCGATGGACAAAGATCCGTAGGATAAGTGAGAGTAATCTTTCTATGCAGGCTACCTGCAAATCGAAGTAGAAGATCGTTTTTTCTCCCAGGTGATGTTTTCAGGGCCGAAAGTATTTGTACATCCATTAAGGAGAGATCGATGGTTTTACTTCCATCTTTTTCTTTCCTTAAAAAACTTACGGACTTTCCCTGCAGAGTGTATCTGAATGGAGAATTCAATGTGTTCATATTTTCTGAAATAAAAGATTTTATTTTTAAATCAGGTAAATATCCAACCCATTGCTTCCTGAGACTACCTTTCAAAACAGATTCTCTTAACCATATTTCTCCCTGTCCTCTGACAGTATTTTTGATTTTAAATTCGGAAAGATGTTTTTTATTAAGATTAATTTCAACTTCCATTAATGATTTGTTTAGAGTCCAATTATCTTCAGGTATTTTACTAAGATTGCCACCTGATGGTTTGATTATTATTGCGCTTCTTCCTTTAATCCATTCAGGAAGAGCTGGATATAAAAGGCCTTTTACGGTGGTATCCAACCATTGTTTTGTATCGGGCAAGTATACTATACTATGGTCGAACGGAGCCAACGAAGGCACATCATAGCGAAAATGACCCATACCTCGGGTTCTAACTGCAGCGGGATATGCTCTAATTCCTGCAGAGTTAAGAAGCATAACCATAACAAGAGTCATATCCTTGCAGTCACCAAATTTTCTTTGAATAATTTCTTGAAAACCATAAGGAAGATAACTATGTAGTCCAAACATAAGGCTTACATATCTTATATTCTGTTGAATCCACCGATGAATACGTACAATCTTTTCTTGAGGGGTCTTTGCGTCTCCAACTATATTTCTGGAAAGAGAACGCACAGCAGAAGTTATCTTGTACTTGGACTTTATAAAACGATGATAATCTGCGGAAACACTTTCCCAATCTTTTGCAGTTCCTAATTGTAAATAGGATACGGTTTCTCCCCATCCTGGCATTCCTTTTTCAAGTGAAACTCCTGGAACATTTTTTAATTCAAATCTGCGGAAAAAAAATCTTCCTTTTTTTCCCTTGGTTTCTGTAGTCTTTACAGAAGAAGCAAATTTCATGTTTTTATCTGTGTAATAAACAGTAATTGCACTAAGTTTTCTTGGCCGATGATCCTGAAATAAATAGACTCCACCAAAACCAAGGTTTCCTAGCGTGTGTGCTGCTGCGAGTCCGTCAACTCGATACGCGAATTCATATTTGTCCTCAAAAGTCAGAGGATTAAAATTGTAATTGAGCTCACGGATGTCATAAAACATTCTGGAAGCAGCATCATGAACTTCGTACATGGTTTGCTTGGCTGGATCACTGCTGATTTTGCCATTTTTATGGATAATGCGGTTTTCCAGAACAGTTACAAATTGTGTTGCTGGTGAATATCTCACAGACTGAACTCCAGAATTGGAAGAATATTCTTTTCCCTTGAAAACCATACGATATTGCATATATGACACAGTACCATCTGGCCTGATTACTATGATCTGTTCGTCTGTTAGAATAGTTGACTCGGTAATATTCTGAATTTTAATAGTTTTTCTACGAGACTGTAAGAAATCTCTGAAAATATTATCGGTTTCCGTACAATCAATTCCTTGACATACACCTTTTTCTGTGAGGATTTTAGGAGTTTTTTTCAGATGTTTTGAGTACTTGAAACCCTTTCCAGTCTTTTTTGACAAAAGTCCTGGGATGTTTTTTTCAATATCCAACATTTCAATCAGAAGAGAAAAACTTCCAGTATGCTGATATCCTTTCCATAGAACATCCATTCTTTTCTCAAAATTGTTCCAGGCAAGACTACGGGATAAAATTATCCAATTGGTAGAAATGAAAGGCTTCAATAAGACGAGTTTTTGGGCAGACTCCAGAGAAGATGTATTGCAATTTTCCGCAAGTCTGACTTTATTCATTAAAATTCCTGGAAGATCACCATACTTCTGCCTCATTTTTTTTATATTTTTAAGTACAGATAGGCACCATCCAGCATTTTCCATATAAAAAAGTTTTGAGATCTCTGCCTCTGCTCCGTCGGGAAAAATTTGTTCATTGAATAGATATTTCCGGAATGAGAAATCCCAGGATTCCAAAAATTCAAGGATTTCAAGATTTGAGAAATAAGATTCTTTTCGGACGGATTTTACTGAGGTGAGATTATAGTCAGATTTTCTTTTTATTTTCAATAAATTACTGTAGTCTCGCCAAAATTTCCAACTGCATAGAGCGTGTTTATGATAGGGGCTAGTTTTTATTAATGCGGTTGCTATTGAGAAAGGAGTCCCTTTCTTTTCTTGTATGGAAAATACTGATTTATTATCAGTTAAAACTATTACTGAATCAGGCGTATAAGAAGTAACAGTAATAAAATGATTCCCGGATGACAACTTCACTTCAAGTTTGAAAGGGATGGCGCTTTTAAACCTTTTTCCTGAAATTTCAACTTCAAGATCATTCTCCGGGAAGAAAAATAAAGAAAGACTAGTTGCTTTTTTAATAAAAACTTTTCTTGTCGCTTTCCAACCATTTTTTAAATTGAAAGGAGTTAGATCAAGTTCTCCTGAGAGGGAAACAGGAAGCATTTCCTTCCCTGAGTTTATAAGTTCCCAGTCGGAAATTGTATGTAATCTAAATTTTTTTAAGGCCCAATCATGTCCTGTAATATCTGAAATTTCACGATAAAAGTATTGTGGGATTGGAACGCTATTAAAAAAATTAGAGAGAATCTTTTTCTCACCATTTGATGAAAACCATGGAGATATTTTTTTTATGAGACATACTCTCATATGATGGTTTTTCGTCATGTTGGAAATTTTAATTGCAGTTTTTTCTTCCTCAGAGATGGTCAAAGCTGCAAGCAACTGAAAAAAAAATATAATCATTTTTTTAATACCGGAGGTTCCGTTATCTGGTAAATAGTCATTCCAAGTATGTAACGTCTTGTTTTTTTGCCAAAATATGTTTTAAGCATTTTCAGATATTCTCGCAAATCTCTTTCTTCAACCCTTTTTCTACCCACAGTTCCAGAAGCATGTCTGAAAACAAGACGATTTTTTTTATTTTTTAAAATAAATCCCATATGGGTAATCAGAAACGGATTGTTACTCTGGACTGCGCCAACAAGGAAAGCAAGAGAGGGTGTCGGTATTTTATTAATATTATCTTCAAGTTCAGAAACAGAAATGTATTTTATAAGACTAAGTCCACGTGGCGCTTTTTCACCCATTAATGAAAGACGATTTTTCCATTCAGTTTTCCAGTTGGATTCGGGAATTATTATCCTGCCTATTCGGGAAATTTTTTTACTTATTCTGTTGTTAACATTAAACATATAACCCAACTTTAAATTTTCTGGAATCCAACTCAGGTTCATAGTGAAAAATCTTTTATTATATAATGTCTCACCATCATAATACCTCATAAACTTCATCCATCGGGTTACTTCTTTGTGATTTTGTGAAAAAGTCAGGGCGAGTACCATTTCGACATATGTTTCACAATCCATTTCACAGGGGTTCCATAAAGGATCATTATCTGGAGGAACGGTTTCTCCAAGTGGGTCCGCTCTGTATCCAGTACCCATGAAAAAATCAGTCCAGAAATCAAGTCTGGTCGTCAGGGAAAATTTTTTTTGATTGGATATCAGGCGATCAATTCCACCTGAATGCCAGATTTCTGAAATTTTTGTATTTGTATTTCCTTTGCAAGAAAAAGCAGGAGGATTGAAAAAATTGATAAATAAAGATAAAAGAAAAACTGTCATTGGATTCAATATCTTTGAAATGTATTATTATTCAAGTAAAAAATCCTTAAAATATAGTAACCTGCGAGTTTTTGTGCTTTTAAAAAGATAGAAAATGCTATTTATTGTTTCTATGTATTGAAAAAAAATAAAGGTAAGAGTATTCTGAGTATTGTTTGATTGCTGAAAATTAAAAACATGATTACAGGATCTGATCTAAATGCCTGCAGATCGTTTTATTGAAGTAGAAGTTTTTGGAAGAACAGATGTTGGTACAGTAAGGGATCATAACGAAGATAACTTTCTTGTAGCAAATCTTTCTACAAAAGAAAAATCCCTCAAACCGGAAGTTCGGAAACACCGAATTGGTGATTTCGGCTCATTGTTTGTTGTATGCGATGGAATGGGTGGAGCTGCAGCGGGAGAAGTTGCCAGCCTCATGGCTGTTGAAGCGATTTATAATCATATGTCTAACTTCAACGACTCACCGGAGCGGCGAGATCTTGCTCATAATCTGCTGGAATCCATTCGATTTGCCAATGACAGCATTCTTCAGAGTGCCCGAGAAAATCGCGAACGAAGCGGTATGGGTACTACTTGTACGGCGGCAACCCTCATTGATGATATTCTTATTGTAGGTCAAGTTGGCGATTCTCGTGCCTACATTATCCGCGGTGATCGAATGTATCAGGTCACCAAAGATCAAACTCTGCTGAATAAGTTAATAGAAATAGGTCAACTTACTCCTGAGAATGCTGGAAAATTTGAACATAACCATGTGATTTTACAGGCACTTGGTGTGAAAGAAAAAGTTGATCCAGTCATAAGTGCCGTTGAATTAACCGCTGGAGATCGTTTGCTTTTATGCAGCGATGGGCTCGTTGATGCTCTTACCCCCGAACAGATATTATCCGTGATCTTGTCAGAGACCACTCAAGATCCTATCAATACTTGCCGCGCGCTTACAGAAGCTGCTTGCAATGCTGGCGCAAATGATAATGTTACAGTTATCATTGCTCGTTTTTCAGGTAATCTTTTTGGAATTACCAATCAGGATATGGACGTACCATATATTGAAATTCCTCGAAATATGATTGATTCACATATACTTATGGTTCGGCCGAAACTCGATTCATCCGCTGATACTACACAGGTTTTTGGTTCATTCAATTTAAGCCAACTTACTGAAAAAAAATGACTTTTCTTCTCATTTATTTAATGATTCCAAGTACTATCCCACAGTTTCTCGCTGATGGATGGAGAAATTCTCTTACAAAAAATGATTGTTCGTCCATTGTTTTTTACTTCGGTAGGTTAAAGAAAACAAAGTACAGTTTTTCAAAAGAAGATCTTTCTAGAGTCAATACATGTGTTCATAAGCTGTTTCCTCTGAAAATAACTCTTAAAAATCCACCCATATATCAGGCAAATATTTTTAAATTAAACACATATTCCCTGATTCCTGAATCAAAACTCATTACAATTCCTTCTGGTTTATATTACATGGGTTTTGTTCCAAATCTTAGACCTCTAGCTGTCAGGTTGGCAAAAAAAGCCGGAATAAAAATTGATAAGAAGGATTTGCATTTCTCACAATGGGGGAGATTGTCATCTTTTCGAATTATGTCCAGAGAAGTATCTGTTGATGAATTTCGCAGTGGCAAACTTGGAAAAAATGGTAAGCCAGTTTCAAATATATCTTTTAAAGAGGCTTCAGATTTTTGTAAACGTGTTAATGGCCAGTTACCAGATGAACACCAGTTTGAAGCCGCCGCTTCTGGTGGAGAGTATTTTCGTGCATTTACGTGGGGAGAATCTATTCCTGTAGCATGTGAAGGCAAAAATATTTGTATTAAAGAGCGTGAAGATTCAGATACAAGCGTAATGGGTGTACGGTTTTTGGGTACTGGAGTTTCTGAATTTGTTCGTCCCACCTTCTTCAGATCTGTTCCCACCGGGAAAGTAATTATTAAAGGTGGAAGCTCAAAAGATCCGTGGGTATATGGTCTTACCGCTTTTAGAAGAATTGTGGACAGTACATTTAAATCCGGGGATACCGGTTTCAGATGCGTTTTTCCTGTTCGGAATAAATAATGACGTTCTGCAGTAATTGTGGATTGCCCGTCGAAACTAAACACATTATTAATAAAATAGCATGGGACAATTCTGGAAGAGAAGGATCTTTCTGTTTGTGTATGTCAGAATCAGAGATTATTCTGTGTGGCTCGTGTCATTTATATGAAAAATATTCTGAAGTTAAAGATATTTTATCATCGGTTACATGTTGGGATGAGGCCACATTATATGACACACATATGGAACTACACTCACAAAACAGGGATCAATACATACCAATTCCAGCAATGCATTTGAAATACAGGAATATTAATTGTGAATATCTTTGGAGTGCTTTTACTTCGGGCGTTTCTCACCTTACTTTGATGGAAAAACACAATTTCAGGATGGAAAAACTGACTGCAGAAGATGTATTTTTGCTGAAGGACTTTTCTGCTGCGGGGAATACTTCTCTGGTATTTGCGCCAACATTATCAGAAGAATTTATTTCTAATCAGGAAAACCTTGCAGCCCTTTCTGACGTTTTTAACTCAATGTCTCCCTTGTTTTCAGGTGATCGCAACGAGGATTCATTTCAACATCTTCTTAATAAGGCACAAAATACTGAGCTTAATGAGTTTTATAACTTTATTAAGGATATTAAACGTTTACATAGTTATAAATATAGTAAAACCCCCGAGAAAAACAAAAAGCAATATCTAAAAAACACTATTATGTGGGTGATTCCCATTTTATTTATAATCTCTCTTGGGATTTCCTGGTTGTCAGGTTCTAAGTCCGGGGAAAAAAAAGCACCACCTGTTGTGGAAAAGGAACTTGAAAATCCGCCACCAGTCAATGAAATTAAAGTCAGCAAGTCAGAGCGAAGATGGGATCATACTTTTTATTTTAACCAGATAGATCTTTCATCTGATTCCTATTTATATATTAATTCGGAACTGGAAGAAAACTGTTATCCCGGTTTATTTATTACTTTTATAAATCAACTTAAATTAAACTCAGTTTCTTGTAAAACCCATGGAGAATGCGTTATTGAATCAACCTTTAATAAAAAAAGTTGGACTAGTAAGATGATTAGAGTCATGGCTTTAGAAAATAATCAGTGGAAGGTTGTTTCTGGTAAAAAACCCGTTAAAAGTTCGCTTGCAGATTCTGCACCATCCGGTGAGTTTGGTAAAATGCTTAATCTGGTTAATTATAATCCTCTCAGCCACACTAATGATCTGATTATATTCTATTCAAGAATTCCAGATCTTATCCCTCCTCAGAATACAATTATCAACCCGGTTTTGGGTGGAATACTTCCTCAGGTTATTGCATCCAGAGTTTTCGTACAAAAGAATCGGATTATCCTACAAAATGCAGCCAGATTTGCTTCGGAAACTGATGCCCGGGCATGTCTGACAAATGCAATGACATATTTATCAGCCTTTCTATCGGAATCATCTTTTTCAACTATTGTATCCGGAAAAAATGTTCTTTTAACCATTAAATTACCTTCAAAATGCGCTGAAAAGTAAGCAATTTCGCTCAGCGGAAGGTGATAGGCTCTTTCCTGAAGCTTTTTTTTAACATGAGTCACTATCGTATTACTAAGGAAGCGGTCAAGGTTAGAATTTCATCAATGTTATAGTTTATCAAGGATTTGTCTCATTTCAGTTGTAAGCAGATCAGGATCTGAGGATACTGAAGAATGAATTAATTTTTTTAATTCGCTTATTATTTCAAGCGCTATATCAACATCCCGATCGGCTCCTTTTTTATAAGCACCGGCTCTAACAAGATCGATATTCTGAAGATACAGGGAGTAATACTTTTTAAGCTCTGAAGCAGCTCTTCTATGGGGAACATCAGTAACAGAGTTCATAATCCTGGATACACTTTGTGAAATATCAATTGCAGGATAAAGACCTTCAGAGGCGAGTTCTCTTTTGAGAACAATGTGGCCATCTAAGATACCTCGAACTTCATCGGCTACGGGCTCGTCCATATCGCCGCCTTCAACAAGGACTGTATAAATAGCAGTAATACTGCCGTTTTCGGTATTGCCTGCTCTCTCAAGAAGTGATGGCATAGTAGCAAATACCGATGCCGGATAGCCTCGTCTTAAAGGCGTTTCTCCAAGGCTGAGACCAAGTTCACGTCCAGCTCTTGCAAATCTTGTAACACTGTCCATCATTAGCAGAACATCCAGACCCTTGTCTCTGAAATATTCTGCAATTGTAGTAGCCGTTAAAGGCGCTTTCCATCGAATTATGGATGGTGTGTCAGAGGTAGATACGATTATAATTGATTTTTTAAGTCCTTCCGCACCAAGGCTTTCTTCAATAAAATCGATAACTTCTCTACCTCGTTCACCAACAAGACATACTACATTGATGTCGCTTTGAGCATGTTTTGCTAATGTGCCCATAAGCGTTGATTTTCCAACGCCACTTCCAGCAAATAACCCGATTCGCTGACCCTTTCCCATTGTTAAAAAGCAGTCAATAGCCTTTATTCCAGTAAAAAAGGGTGTATCTATTCGTTTTCTCTCCAAAGGAGATAAAAAGGAACCTGAGATGCTCATTTCGATGGAATCAGGAGGTAACTCTTTGCCATCTAAAGGTTTTCCTAATCCATCCAGAATACGACCGACCAGATGTTCAGACACTTTTATTGTAAAACTGCGCCCCGTTCTTTCAACTTTCCAGGAAGAATTGAGTCCATCCATACTTTCAAAGGGGAAAATGCTTACAGTTTCATCTTCAAAACCGGTTACTTCTCCAGTAATTATTCGTTTTCCGTCGGTAAGTCTGACAGTTTCACCTACTCCGGCACCTTCAAGTACTGCCTTGATCAATGGGTATGAAATCCCAGTGAGTTTTCCCGAAATTTTGATACCTTCAATACTATCAGTATTTATATTTTTAAATAAAGACATTATTCAAGTAACTCTCTTACTTCACCAGCAATAAATTCAGGTGAAAATTGAATCTTTTGTCCCATTGTTTCCAGGGTAATTGTTGTTTCTGCCCCTTCAGGTAAATACTCGACACTGCACCCACCAGGAAACAAACTGTTGAAATATTCAGGGTTAACTTTATCTTTTAAAGGCCCTGTAATGATTATTTTAACTGGTCTTTCAATGGTAAACTTTCGTGCAATTTGTTCTATTACCGACAAGACTGTTGAACTATTGCTGTATAGTTCAATGGATACTATTTTCTTAATGATCTGTGATACCAGTTGTGGAAGTTCTTCCTTAAGTTGGCCTTCAAAATTTCTTAGAAATTCGGAGTAAACGGCGGAAAAGTCTTTAATCTGAGACTTTTTTCCATCCTGATAGCCAGCTTTAAACCCATCCTGATAAATGGATTTTTCCTTTTGCTCCAGTTCTATTAACCGGGACTGTAAAGTATTTTCAAATTCTTTCAGTTCAAGATAAAATCTGGTGTTATCTGCTGACCAGACTGAAGGCCAGCTTCTAATAGATAATTCATGATTTTCGATCATGGTAATACACTCCTTTATAAGAAGGTTTTACCATTAAATCATGAGTATTTAAAGGTTTTTTATAATATCGTAAGGTCAGAATGCCTTGGCGATCAGTTTTTCATAATCACCTTTTGAACGGGCACCAATAAGAGAACCGAGGGCTTTTCCATCTTTAAAAAGAGTTACCGTTGGAATACTTCTAATACCGTATTTCATAGCTACTCTCTGATTATCCTGAACATCCAGTTTTACAACCTTAACTCGTCCTTCATAATCTTTACCAAGTCCCTCAATGACAGGTCCCACCATCCGGCAGGGAGCACACCAGGGAGCCCAGAAATCAACCAATACTGGAATATCTGAGTTTAGAACTTCTTTGTCGAAATTTGCATCTGTAACGTTATTTGCCATGTTGAACCTCCAACCGGAATGTTGAAACCGATAACATCAATTTGGCAAATTCTAATTCTCATTAATGGACTGTCAAGTCCTGTATATATATTTTTTTAAGACTCAATCTTATATATAGACGCGATATATTTATATTATAAATCTGATTCGTTTCCTATATCAATACTATTATATTTAACAATAACAATGAAGTATGTTCAATGGGATATAATTGAAGTAAAAAAATATAATCGTAGATTTAAAAAAGTTATCAGGAGTACAATTTTTATATTGACTTTAGTGAGTAAATTAATGATATATCAGTCTAGTGGAATTTGTATTGACTTTATAAATCAAGGGAGTTATAAATGGTTAATAATAACAAGTATATAGGTCTTGATATTGGTTCTGAAAGTGTAAAAATAGTTATACTGGAGAAAAACGATTATCAAATTAATTGTACTAGTCGTACAGTTTTAGAACATAATAAAAATATAGCAGAAACACTGAAGATCTTTTTTTCAACTTTGGATTGGGATTCTATTAATGCTGTTTGTGCAACGGGAAGAATGGCAGGAATACTTCAATGTCCATCAATTCCAATTCCAAGGGCATTATCTGCTGGTTTTACTTATTATAATCCTGATGTAGAAAACGCTACTATTGTGAATATTGGAGCTCATGGTTTTTCAGTTCTGGAAATGAGAGGATCTGAAAACCAAATTTACAGGGAGAATGGACGTTGTAGTCAGGGCACAGGTAACTTTCTCAGACAGTTAACTGGTCGTTTTAATCTGGATGTAAAAACCGCAGATGATTTGGCAATTGATGAAAACAATCCTTCTCCTCTAAGCGGCAGGTGTCCTGTTATACTTAAAACTGATATGACACATCTGGCCAATAAGGGAATTTCAAAGCGAAAAATTCTAGCTGGTCTCTTTGATGCTGTTGCTGAAAATGTTGAGGTCCTGATTAAACCTGCCCTTGTCCCGGGGGATATTTGGCTAAGTGGACAAGTAGCGAGTTCTAAACGTATTAGAAAACATATAGAAAATTTCTGTCTACATCATAAACTGGGAGTAAATATCCCTTCTGACGATAATTATATTTATTTTGAGGCAATGGGGGCTGCTCTGGAAGCTTCGGATATAGTTATAGATTATCCTTTAAATATAGAAAACATATTTACACCAGAAAGCAATACGACTACATTCTCAGAAATTCCATCACTTGAAAATGCTCTTAACCTTGTGGATTTTAAACCTCCAGTAAAAGCTACGTCAGATTTTTCAGATCCAGTTTTTATTGGACTTGATATGGGTTCGACTGGATCTAAGGGAGTTGGTATTAATAGATCTGGTGATGTAGTCTTTGAATACTACACAAAGACAAATGGAAACCCCGTAGAGGCAGTAAGGGAGATTCTTGGCACATTTAAGGAGCGAAGTAATAAAACTTTCAAGATTGCAGGCTTTGGGGTTACTGGTAGTGGGCGTGAAATTGCCGGATCCATGCTGAAAGCCTGCTTTAATCCTTGCAGTGTTTATGTGATGAATGAAATAGCGGCCCATGCCCGGGGAGCTGTTTTCTTTGATCCGGAAGTAGATACGATATTTGAAATTGGTGGCCAGGATGCAAAATATATCAGATTAAGTAATGGTGAAGTGATTGATAGTGCAATGAATGAAGCCTGTAGCGCAGGTACCGGGTCCTTTATAGAAGAGCAGGGTCACCGTTTTGCTGGAATAAATAATATAAACGAATTAAGTGAAATAGCTCTTTCCGCGAACAAAGGAATTAGTCTCGGGCAGCACTGTAGTGTTTTTATGGCTGAAGTTATTGATCAGGCCATAAGTGAAGGTATTGATAATAAAAATATAATATCAGGTATTTACGATAGTGTAGTTAGTAACTATCTTAACAGGGTTAAAGGATCTAGAACAATCGGAAAGAAAATTTTCTGCCAGGGAATGCCCTATTCATCCATGGCTCTTGCTGCTGCAACCGCAAGGAAAACAGGGTGCATGGTAATTATTCCACCATCTCCCGGCTTAGTAGGTGCTCTTGGAATTAGCCTTCTCGCTAAAGATAACATTTCCGACAGTTTTGAAATTGAAAGCATAGATGATTTTCTTGGCTCTAAGTTAGTTTCAAGAGATACTTTTGTATGTAAATCTACAAAAGGATGCGGTGGTTCGGGGAATCATTGTCGAATTGATAGACTTCAGGTTGAAGTTGCTGGGGAAACAAAAAAGTTTATCTGGGGAGGTCAATGCTCCCTTTATGATAATGGAGGCAATAATTCAAATTCATTACCGGATATGGCTCCGGATCCATTCAGGTATCGCAAAGAATACCTGAGTAATATGAAAGATAATCTTAAAAAAATTTCTGATGCCAGGACAATTGCAATAACCGATGAGTTCGCGCTGAAAGGCCTGTATCCTTTTTTCAGTGTATACTTAAACGAGTTAGGATTTAATATTTTTACTCCTTCGGAAGGTACATCAAAGGATCTGAAGAGGGGAATTGAAGAAAATCCTGTTCCCTACTGCGCCCCCATGCAAATTTATGGTGGGGTTACAATTTCAATGCTGGAAACTATTCCGGATTTAATTTTCCTGCCAATGATCAGGGATATTGAACGCTCAGATGAAGAATCTTCCTCAACAGTATGTCCGTTAAGTCAAGCGAGCTCAGATATTTATACATCGCTATTCAGCAGGAGATTTCCAGAGACAATATTTATTAGAACTGTAATAGATATGGGACCTCAAAACCTTGAGAGTAAGCTGTTTTTACGAAGTATCACAGATCTTGCTTGGGACCTTGGTATTTATGATGGCGATATTATAAATAGTGCCTATAAAAAAGCACTTGAGACACAATATCATTTTATAACCGAAATAAAGAACTACGGTAATAATACAATTAACTGGGCTTTAGAAAATAATGTAATACCTGTTATCGTCCTTGGAAGAGCATACACTATTTATAATGATGTGCTTAATTCTAATGTTCCTGGTTTACTCCGCCAACTTGGAGCGGTTGCAATACCTGTGGATGCTTTCACCTGGAAAAAAGACGTTCCTGTATTTGACACTGTGTATTGGGGGTATAGTCAAGTAAATTTACGGGCTGCCCATGAAATAAGGCGTACCAATGGTTTATACAGCGTTTTTTGCAGCAACTACAGTTGCGGACCCGATAGTTTTAATCTTCATTTTGCCGATTTTATCCTCGAGGGTAAGCCACATGCAACTATTGAAACCGATGGGCATAGTGGAGATGCTGGGACCCGTACACGCCTGGAAGCATTTTTACATACTGTAAAAAACGACTTGAAATCTAAACGTTCTGAAAAAATTCTTCGTAATCAATTTCGAATTATTGAAAAAAAGACGCCTTCACTGATGGATGCCAAAGCACGTGGAGACATCGTTCTGATTCCGCGTATGGGTGAGGGGGCAGAAGTTGCAGCCGCATGCCTCAGGAGTGCTGGAATTAAGGCTGAATCTCTTGATATGCCAGATCACACAGCGTTGGAAATAGGCCGTCGTCATTCTTCGGGAAAAGAATGCCTTCCTGCAACGGTTACTTTGGGTTCACTACTTAAGCGGGTTTCTGAAGCCCCGCCTGAGGATACTTTTTCATTCTTTATGCCCACGGCAAATGGGCCATGCCGCTTTGGTATGTATAACACTTTCCATAAGATGGTCATTCACAATCTGGGGCTGGGTGATCGAGTTCAGGTAATATCTCAGCCTGACAGTGATTATTTTACCGGAATTCCAAAAGGATTAGCTGTAAGAATATTGGCTTCCTTTGTCACATCAGATCTATTGTATGATATATTATGTCAGGTCAGGGTGAAAGAAAAGAATCAGGGAGAAGCGAACAGAATTTATGAAAAGTATCGCAAAGAGCTTATCAGACTTGCATCCGCTCCAGTTCCATCCTTACCTTCCGCTCTTATGGAAGTAATGGGTTCAATGTTTGGATTCAGAAAATTACTTTCCGATGCAGCAGAGGAATTTATATCAGCAGCAAAACCAATTCAAGTACCTAGAATAAGTGTTGTGGGCGAGATATATGTACGAATGGATCCATATTCAAACGATTTTATTATAGATAAGTTAGAAAAATATGGTTTCAGTCCCAAACTTGCTCCAATATATGAATGGCTGGAATATACAAATGAAATTAATGCTTTAGAGATTAATCATGGAAGATTCGCTGATGTTGAAGGTCCTTTCGCCAGAACTATTTCAGGATTTGTCCAGGAAGCTATAATAAAACGGCTTTTTGAATCCGCTTCGAAAAAGATGAAATGGAATCATAGATTGCGACCATCAGACGCATGGAAAGGAGCATCTCCCTGGCTTAGAAACAAACTCGTCGGAGAGGCAATACTGACATTTGGTGGTCCTGTATTTGAGTTTGAAAAAGGTGAAATCGATGGAGTTGTGAGTGTTGGACCCCTTGAATGTATGCCTAACAAAATATCGGAAGCTATGTATTTTGTTGCCAGTGAAAAACAACGTATCCCCTCAATAACTTTCAATCTCAACGGTGAACCTCTGGATAAAGATGCTCTAGAAAATTTTGTCTATGAAGTTAGACAATCTTTTAATAAGAGAACCGCTAATTCAATTACTACACCAATATCCGCTCTCCCTGAAAAATAATTCCAACCTGAAAATTCTGATCGCTTAAAAACGCTTACCTTCGAAGTAACCACCCATAAACTAGACCGCTTGCTGAGTAATACTATTGTGACTCGTTTAAAAAAATGCTTCAGGAATGATCCCCCTGTTTTCCTGTTCCTGCTGCTGATTACCTGTTTGTCTGCAATTTTTAACAGGTAGATAGGTAGTCAGGCAAACAGGTAACAGACTCAGGTCATAAATATCTAATATCAATGTAAAATTACAAAAACTTGAAGCAAATATTCACTTTTTAGATTTCGATGTTTTTACTCATGAAGCGGTCTAGTTATTTGATGCAGCGAGTTTCATGAGTAGTTCAAGACGATAGGTTTTTACCTGAGAGAGTATATTAATACGCACAGAAGGATAGTTATCTAAATATTTTAAAGTTAGAACAGCCAGGCTTAATCCCCCCCGATTTAAAATATTTAAAATAAGTTTATGATCAAAATATTTTCTTGAGACCATTGCTTCAAAAGCAATTCTGTTAATGACCGGATCTGGATCAAAGATGAGTTTTTCTAGATAGGTTCGGTTAAAAAACTTTTGTATCTTTAATGACACAATATAAAACTTTAAGTTACTATCAAGGGTGTTTTCATTTATATTTCCTAATTTGACAGGAAAACTGTGCATTATGAGGAATTCAAAAATTCTCAGAAGAACTGTACGATCTTTTTCATTTTTAATAATATTATCAAGAGTGTAATTTCCGGAGACGATCTGCATTTTTCTTATGAGATATCTAAGTGTAGTGTTTCCATTTATAAGCCATGAGTCAAAAGATTTGGAAAGAGATTTCCAGAGTGTTCTACCGGTATTCTCAGAATTTTTGCAGAAATTCTGAAGTCCATCAATTTGTCCACGATTATTCCAGATTTTTAATACACTCATTTTTTTGTCAGAACGATTTTGAATTGAAATCGCAGCAGTTAATTTTTTAACAAGTAACTCAAGGTTTTTACACTGCAGAGGTTCAGGAGGTGAAGAAAGTACATCAATTGATACATTTTGAATTACTCCGGAAATATCAGAAAAAGCATCCGGGTTCACATGATCGCGAATTTCCGGATCAGAATCCAGTAATTTAATTGTTTCAGATTGAGCTGTATCACTTGACTTTATTTTAAGCTCAATACGCTGTTTGCCAGAGTTATTATTAAGTATTCCAAGTGAGACTAAAAGTCCACCCAACCAGAGCCTTTTTTGGGCTACACTTGAAGAGATATAGCCTCGAATAATGTAATCAGTATATTTTTTGCTTCCACTCATTCCAAGGATAAAACCCGCAGCTTTTCTGACATCAAGGGCGGAATCTTTTATAGAAATATTATAAAGAATATCAGCATTTTGATCCTGATTTCCATAATTTACCCAGGTTTTCATACATCCGGCTCTCATTTCTGCGGGTGTTTCCGGATCTTTTATGAGTTCAGTGACTTTCTTATGATGATTTTTATCTCTGCTGAGCACCGAACAAGCAACAATTCCATGATAAACAGGAGCGTTTTTATTTAGAAATTTCAAAAAATCATTTGGTGGAGCATTACATAAAATCATTCCTCTCAAAGAAATAATCTGCAAAGCAGTATCTTTTTCCTGATTAAGAAAAAAACGAAGTTCAGGTAAAATATCCTTATTTTTGAATCGAATAGCCATACTAAGGGACTTTCGAATAAATGCCAATTCCCCCAGACCAAAACCACTGGATTTTTTACTCAGTGATCGGATCTGAGTTTGTTCAAACATTCGTTTTGCAAGTCTGATAATTGGAATAGCGGAGTTGGGATTTCCGAGTTTTGCAAGGATAGCGCGAGCAGATTCCTTTTCTGCGAGGGACTCTTCAACGGTAAGTGATTCAAGTAGAGGTTTGAGCGCTCTTGTTTTTAATCTATTAAGTTCTTTTTCATAAAAAGTTCGATCTTTTTCTGATAAAGCCTGTCTTTTCTGGTTATTAAGCCACGGCACATATCGCTTATAAACCTCCATGAGCATTTTCCCAAATACTGCTCTGTGAGAATATACAAAAGACATGGGATGCAAAATTTTCTCAAGTCTACCCAGATTTCCTGTTAACTCATCTAAATCCATGGCAGATTTTGCTGCTTTTTCAACTATTTCATCTTCAGAAGATTTTGAAATAATTTGATAGTAAATACGTGTGGAGTTTTCAATTTCACCCATTTGTAGATATAAACTTGCTAGAGAAAAATAGTAATCCATTTCATAAGGATCAAGTCTGATTGCTTCGGTGTAGGCTTTTATAGCTCCACGATAATCTTCGAGTTTCACCGCCAGTTCCGCTGCTTTTGCCCATGACTTTGAATCTTTTGCCCCTTTTTCCATGGCTAAACGAAGATAATTTTTTGCTTTGTTGTCATCACCTAAAACGAGCCATGTATTGGATAGGTACTCATAGAATTCTCTTGCTCTATGAGGAATCAGGCGGATTGCCTCTTCCAAAAGAGGGACGAGTTTTTTGTAATTTCCTGCAGATTCATAAAGAGAAATAAGCCCAAGCAGAGGCTCACTTAAAGCACCTTGAGCTTTTCTCATAAGCAGAAGAATTCTTTCTGCTTCGCGGATATTTCCAAGAATTGAGAAGCCCTCTGCGAGAAACATTCCATTTGAAATATCTGCCGGTTTCCAGATTCTGAGTCTGGCTCTGAGTTCTTTTTCCAGTATTCCAAGTTCTTTCCATAGAACAAGCAGTTGTTTTCTTATTTTCTTGATCGTTACGAAATCATTCTGTTTAGATGCGATTTTAAGAGCTTTCTCCCACGTTTTCAGGGCTTCTTTGGGTTTGCGCTGCTTTGTTTGAATCTGAGCCCTTAAAATAAGAAACTTTGTGTTGTCCATGTCAGCATCACAAGCTTTTTTAATATTAGACCATGCTTCATTCAGTTGCCCAATTTCAAGAAAAACTCCCGCAAGTACATAGTAGGCTTCTTCTTTTTTCGGAAACATATTTCCTTTGAGAATACGATTCCAAACTTCCAGAGCTTTCGTACGTTTTCCTCTGCCCCAATACTGTTGGCCCAGATTAATGTAGTGTTCATAATCAAGAGGCTCGAGAACTACGAGTTTTTCGTACATTTTAATGGCTTTATCGGGTTTATTCCACTGAGAATAAAGATCTGCAAGTGCCAGATAGAGCCCAGCATCTGTAGAGTTTCTATTCTGAAGATTTTCTATTATTGAAAGAGCTTTTTTAAGATTGCCTGCCTTCTGATACCTTCGAGCAAGTTCGATTGTAAATTTTAATTGATCAGGAGCGCTGCGAGCAAGAGCTTCCTGTTCGGCAATAATTACACCGGGGGAAGCTCCACTTTTTTCCAGTAAACCTATTAATTCCTGCCTGTAATCAACATTTGATGATTCAGAGCGAATTGCTCGACGATAATAACTTACAGCCATATCAAACTTTCCAATTTCTCCCATTATCTTTCCCATAATAGAGTATTGGAATCCTGATGGCCTGCCCCAACGTTTTTTAAAATCATCTAAAAGGAGATGAAGCTCATCTCTTCTACGATAAATACTTACCAGACGGTTTATCAGTTCTCGACGAACCCAATGACCCTGAGCAGTTAAAGCCATTGCTTTCCAATAGGTTTTAACGGCTTGAAGATCTTCCCCTTTTCGCTCAAAGGTGTCTCCCATGGCTTTTAATACTTCTACTTTTCTCCGTGAATCACCGGAGGAAGCTTTGAGAAGTATTTCATACTGAGACATAGCTTTATCAAAGTGAAGTCCTTGATTCAGTAAACCAGCAAATTCCCACCTGGTATGGAAATCAGGAGAAATTTTAAGTAGTTTGTCAAAATAAATAATTCCATTTTTTATATCGCCGCCCATGACTGTAAGTCTGACAAGCTCTTTCAATAGACGTTTCTTTATGATTTTTCCTTTTACACGAACCAGTGCTTTATCCAGATATTTTTTTCCCTCCAGATAATTCCGCTTTTTGACGTAAACAGTACCAATATTCTTAAAAGCTTCATATCGTTTATCATCCAATTTTGCAGCGGACTCCAGATTTTTAAGAGCATCATCAAATCTATCGATACTCATATAAAGTCTACCTAAAACGACATTGAAACTGTAATCTTTGGGATTTGATTTAATGGCAGCCTGATATTCTAAAATAAGCCTGTCAAGAGTACTGTATGTTTGATACAGAGAGACCAGTTTACGAAAAGCAAAGGCATCATCCGGGGAAGATGAGAGCATGCCCTTATAGCGAGCTATCATCGCCGGATTAAATTCGTTTCTTTTTACTTTCCAGGCCTGAACAGGACTTGAAAATATTGAAAAAACCATGAAAAACAACAAAAGATTTTTCATTATCAATCCTTTGGTGGAGGCAGGATATCCAATGCTGACGAGAGAATACCTGTTATTTTGTTAATGCATTCCTGAGACCATTCAGTATCCGTTGGGTGCTGAGTTTTTTCGGTGTTCTTATTTTCCTCAGAAGCACACTTCGTGTTTATAAGGGTGACTACAAGATTGAGTCTTTTTATTGTTGTTGTATAGAAATATTTGGAGAGACCAATAGAATTTCTGGATTCAGATTTCAAATTAATAAGAGCAGCATATACTTTTTCCACTGTATCCTTTGCATCTTTGTTCTTCCAACTATACAGAGCGGTGCTAAGAGGTTTTCTAATTTTTTCACGCTGCTTGATAAAATTAATCTTTTCTTTGCTTTCAGATAATTTCGCCCGAAGAGCATTTCGTTCCTGTTCAGATTTTTCCAGGGAAGTTTTAAGATCCTTTTGTTGAGTCTTACATTGCTTTACATCGGATTCCCGGGATCGGATTTCAGATTCAAGATGTGACGTTCCCCAGTTTCCAATAATATATCCCATCAAAAATAATAATACGCCAAGTACTCCGAGGCTGATCCTCATTCCCCAGGTATTGTTCATGATAGCTTTTATTATATCGAGAACAATACCGGCCTTTTTTTCCTGAATGGAAGTACTTGCTTTTTGGACTGTATTTGAATTTTTATTTTCCTCTGTCATTTTCCTCTTCTGCTCTGTTCCTACCCGGAAATTACCTTTAATAATTTTAAGACAGTAGTTAGTTCGTGTCCTGAAATTCAATTTTTGTTAAAATTGAGCATGTTTACGAAAACATGCTATTCAGAACACTACAATAATTTCAAGGCCTTCATT
>JAHJMN010000215.1 GCA_018821305.1 Myxococcota bacterium | reverse complement strand
GTACAGATCGATCCTGACTTACTGGACACCATAGTGATGGAAGTATAGAGACACCAACACTTTAAACTTGTAAAGAAACACCAGGAAAATCCTACTTTCCCGTAGGATAAGTGTATTTAAAGGCCCTGAAATCCGCCAAAAACGACAAAATCCCTCCAGAAACCGATCAACTTCCAGCAGCATAACTCCCAAAGTAAAGCCTAAAGTTGGTTAAAAGGCATCGGGTCAGTGCAGAGGGAATTGAGATTAAAAACATGACCCCGGCTGGTTGGTTATTTACCACCCGAACTCCGTATTTTGATAACCCCGGTGCAGTTTCAGAGTTAAGCTGATAATGTTCGGAGTGAGGCGTCTTTTGCTGGCGGGGTGCCAAACAGGCGTTTGTATTCCCTTGAGAATTGCGAAGGACTTTCGTATCCAACTTCCAAGGCGGCACCAGCAGCGTTCAACCCGTCATAAATCATTAGACTTCTTGCTTTATGGAGGCGGACATTTTTAATGTACTGGAGGGGAGAAGTGCCAGTTACTGCTTTAAAACTACTATGAAAAGTCGAATTGCCCATATCCGATTCCTTTGCGAGGTCCTCCATACTGAAACTGGTTTTATATGATTCGTGGATTTTCTGTAAGATTCTGGCAATCTGGAAAAACCTTCTGTTTCGATGCGCAAGAGCCTGCAGAATCTCCCCGTTTTCTCCCTGAAGTACTCGATAAATTATTTCTTTCTTTATCATTGGCCCAAGAACACTTCTGTCTGTCGGGTGAGAAATTGCTTTCAGTAACCTTATTGTTGCCTCCATAATTGTCTCGTTCATGGCGGCACTGTAGATTCCCCTCGGCAGCGACTCCCCCGGGGCTGGAATTCCTCCAGCTCCGAGAAGTATCTCGCCTATTTCCATGAGATCGATGGTGATTGTAAGGCCAAGTAATGGTTGCCCTTCTTTAGTTATTCCTTCGCAGGCGGCTGGCAGGGGAACAGGAAGAACAAGATAACGTGAAGAATTGTATGTGTACATTTGATCTTCCAGATAGACTTGCTTCTCACCTTGCGCCAGCATGATAATACCTGCATTATACGAATAGGGAGTGCGGGAAAATGAATGCTCAATCCTGAAAAGACTTACTCCGTCAATTACATCGCTCAGAATTGTCGCTTCAGGCATTAGATTCTTCAGTTGTTCAATAAAAATCTCTGACATCTTTGACCTCGGTTTCTCCGGCCATCATTTTCTCTTTTTTGCAGGATCAGGCAAGAATAAAAAGGATCTGATATTGCGGATTTGCCTGATATCATTCATTGTGATTATGTTTTCGAATGGTCATGACTGGAAAATTGAACACTTCAGGCTTTTGCCTGTAAAACAGAATTTTTAAAAAGGAGTATGCACATGACACTGACCGATAAAACTCGCAATGGAATTGGAATGCCTCTTGTTGGATTCGGGACTTATCAACTATCGCATGATCAGGCGGAAGCCTGTGTGAGCGAAGCATTGAAAGCCGGATTCAGGCAAATAGATTCCGCAGAAAGTTATGGTAATGAGGAAGGATCTGGAAGAGGAATTAAAGCATCCGGGATATCGAGAGAGGAAATCTTCATAACCACAAAATTGTTTCCCGGATACAAACCCTGGGGAGCACCGGAGAAAACAAGAGCGCAGATAATTGAGACCCTTAAAAACCAATTAAAACAACTGTCCCTTGATTATGTTGACCTCTATCTGATCCATGCGCCTTTAGCTGAGATAAGGCTTGAACAGTGGAGCGCTTTGATGGAATTGAAAAAATCGGGTTTTACAAGATATATCGGTGTTTCTAACTACGACGAAGCCAGAATTACCGAGATTCTGGATGCAAATCTTGAAAAGCCGCAGGTTAATCAGATTGAGTTTCATCCCATTTATGCAAGACATGAACTCACCGGATTCATGAGAAAACATTCAATTGAACCTGTTGCCTACAGCTCTCTGGCCCCCCTTTCAAGTTGGCGTTCAGAAGAGGGTCAGGGTGGAGAAGTTCTCGCGGGTATCAAAGAAGAATGCCAGGCCATCGTTCGTAAGATTGCAGAAAAACTACATGTTTCGGATGCCAGAGTACTTCTGAGATGGGGACTGCAGCACGGATACTGTGTTTTAACGAAAACCGGGAAACCCGAAAGAATACGGGAGAACCTGAAATTGTTTGATTTTGAAATACCTCAGGCTGATATGGAGGCACTTGATAAGATGAATCAGAACAAAGCCATTGCCTGGGCAGCAAGTGGTATTAATCCCATGGACAGTGCACCAACCCTAGGTTTTTAAAAATGCCGGTTATGAATTGAAAGCAGTCTTACTCGCTTCCTTAGTTAGTTCGTGTCCTGAAATTAAGTTAGCGTAAATAAAAGGAAAAAAGTAAAAAAAATAAAGGGGTTTTCAACTTTTTTGATCGACAAAATACACAGAATCATGTATTATATCGTTGAAATTATTAAAGAAAGGAGAAAACC
>JAHJMN010000214.1 GCA_018821305.1 Myxococcota bacterium | reverse complement strand
TTGGGCCGTTCGGCCCAATTCCGCACGTCATGAAATGACACCATCTTCAATAGCCAGTGGGTAAAGGATGCGGAAGCATCCGCGCCCCTGGACATAGAGCAGAATAACGATCAGCCATGAAATGGCGGTCAGGGAATCAGGGAATCAGGGAGGCAGGGAATCAGCAGGGCGGCAGCAGGAGAGCCGGCCCGCGTTTTTTTGCAGCGGAGGAGAACCGGCCCGCGTTTTTTTGCTGCGCAAAAAGAACGCTACACCGGGGTGTGCTTCGCTTCGCGAGAGCACACTAATTGTCCGAAACTTATGCCGGCGTCGTTTATGGGGATCATGTTGTTGCGAAAAACCCTGAAGCCAGCGTTTTTGAGTGAACTGGTCACCATTTGAGTGAGCAGGGTGTTCTGAAAGACGCCACCGGAAAGGGCAACAGTTTCATATCCTCCGGCGATGGCCATGGCTTTTATGACGCAGGTGATGCGGTGGTGAAACATAGCCGCAGCAACTTGTGGCCCGCTATTTTCTTTAACTTGTAGGATTTCGCTGATCATGCTTCGCCAGTCCCACTGCCTTATACCGTTATTTTCAATGAAAACCGGTTCCCATTCAGTAAACGCAATTTCACCGGCATCTTCCGCTGCTTTTTGAAGGAGAATTGCTCCCCGGGCTTCGTAGTCTGAATAATCGCAGATTCCGCATAATGCACTCACTCCGTCAAAGAGCCTGCCGAGGGAAGAAGTCATGGGAGAGTTAATTCCGCGGTCAATGAGAAAAGAGGTGGCGTCATCGTGAAACCTGCCTGCATCAAGTCCCGCTGTTTTAAGAAGCGAGAGAGCAATTCGCTTTGTTTCCCGCATGCAAATGTCTCCCCCGGGGAGAGGAAACGGAAGAATTGATGAAGTTCTTTCAAGTTTTTTCCCGGACGAATCAAAACTGAAGGCTTCAAAACCCCAGATTGTTTCATCTTCGCCATAACCAGTACCATCGGCAGCTATTCCTGTTAATTTCGTTTCGAAAAGATTGTGTTCGCCAATAACCGACCAGATGTGGGCGCTGTGGTGAAAGACATCAATTGTGGGAAGAGAAGGATGGAGGCAGGCAGCAGCATCGCGGGTTTCCATCGCCGGATGAGCATCAATGATAACTTTTTCAGGTGTTGTATCCAGAAGCGTTTCAAAATCCTTTACCTGATCCACCAGAAAATCATAGGACTCAGCGTCCACCAGATCTCCGATATGCTGGGAGAACCAGATGTTTTCATCCCTTGCAAGGGCAAAAGTGTTTTTGAGGTTTGCTCCAAGGGCCAAAAGAGGCTCTTTTGTTTTAACCGCAGACTTGATAACCATGGGAACAAAACCCCGACTGCGACGGATCATCATGGGGGCATTATCCACAAAACACATGATTGAATCATCCGCACGGTGAAGTATCGGACGGTTGTGAGTTAAAATATTGTCACATAGTCCGCCCACTTTTAAACTTTCAGCTTCGTCATCGGTTATTGCTATGGGTTCATCGGCCCGATTGGCACTTGTAAACACCAATATTTCAAAGTGTTCCATCAAAAGGAGGTGAAGCGGCGTGTATGGAAGTACGAACCCGAGGCGGTTATTATCGCAACTGAGGTAATTAAGGTCATCCCCCCGGCGTTTTAAAAGCACGATAGGCGCTTGAACGGAAGTCAGTGCCTTTTCTTCTGCCCCGGAAATGAGGCAATACGTTTGCACCACTGAAATATTTCGAGCCATGATAGCAAAGGCTTTAGTCAGGCGTTTTTTTGCGGTACGGAGTCTCGTCACGGCGCCTGTATTCTTTGCATCGCAAACGAGATTGAATCCCCCAAGTCCTTTAACACACCAGATCTCACCTCTTAAAAGGCCTTCAATACATTTTTTAAGAGCTTCGTCGGATGTTAAGCTACTTCCCGGAATCGAAAGGGAAGGGCCACAAACGGGGCAGGCATTGGGTTGGGCGTGAAAGCGACGGTTTCGAGGATCTTCGTATTCCGCAAGGCACTCAGGGCACATGGTGAAATCCCGCATGCTGGTGAGATGCCTGTCATAGGGGCGATCAGCAATAATCGTGAACCGGGGTCCACAGTCCGTACAGTTGGTAAAAGCATAATGGAAACGCCGGTTTTCGAGGGTGAAAATGTCATTTCGACATGCACTGCACACAGCAATGTCAGGACTTATGGCTGCAATTTTAACTGCTCCAGCGATGGCGGTGGATTTTTTAATTGTAAAATCCGATGAATTTTCAACAGGTATCTCTTCAATTGAAAAGTGTTCGATAACCGCGAGGGGTGGTGGAAACTCACGCATTTCAATACTGAAAGCATCAGTATCAGTTTTTGTGCCTTCAATTTCGATAGTTACACCGCTTTCCGAATTTAAAACCCAGCCGGAAAGGTGATGCTTTTCTGCGTAATTGAAAACCGTGGGCCGGAATCCGACGCCCTGTACTATTCCTGTAATGCGGATACGGATTCTTTTTCGATCCATTGGAACCAGTCTTCCAGAGATTCAGGCTTGGTGGCGCTGAGGGCTATAATTTCACATGTTTCGTTGACTTTGCGCACTTCTTCCATGGCTTTCTCAACGCTGACATTCAAATAGGGGGCAATATCCACTTTGTTTATGATGACAAGATCAACTTTAGAGAACATCGTGGCGTATTTTGTCGGCTTATCATCACCTTCTGTGAGGGGGTAAATGAGAATACGGCGGTTTTCGCCAAGATCAAAACCTGATGGGCAGACGAGATTACCTACGTTTTCCACAAAAAGGAGGTCGATATCCTCAAGATTGATGCTGTCGAGAGCACCGGAAATCATGCGTGCATCCAGATGGCAGCCACCTTCAGTATTTATTTGAACGAGGGGAATATTAAATGATTCAAGGGCTTGAGCATCTTTTGAAGTGTAAAGATCCCCTTCAATTACTGCAATCCGATATTTTTCCTGAAGCTTTCCAATAGTGTTTTGCAGAAGGGTTGTTTTACCTGCCCCCGGAGATGACAACATATTAATTGTAAATACATTATTTTTTTTCAGGCGCCATCGGTTGTCGCCCCCGATAGCGTTATTTTTTACCATGACATTGCGAAGTACTTTAATTTCCATGTTCAGTCCTCCATGGTTTCAATGGACTGGATATAAAACCCACCGGAGAGATCTCCTTCGTCCGTTAAGTATTCAAAAGCAGCATTTTCAAACTGAGTCCCCCGGATAAGTTCCGTGAAATAAAACTCGAACGAATCGGGAACCACAAAGGGTGGAATGCCCTGAGAAAAAGTAATCTTTTTAACATCTTTCCCTCGCAAATCGTCGTCAGAATCAGCTGTTTCCTTGAGAATTTCGAGAACGTATTCAGCAATTTTACTTTCGTGCACTGTAACTCCCTGATTCCAAAAGGGTTTCAGAATCTGCTCTTTATATACACCAGACAGGGATTTTAGTAAAAGAAAATTATTTTGCGGTATCGGAAATCCTTAATTTTTTAAATAAATTAAATCAATGATTTATCAGCGGCTTTCAGTATTACGAAATTTTAAATATTAATAACTGACGGAATGAAATTTTTATGGTAACGGGATATTCACTTGTTATGTTTTTCACTAAACCGTTTTCGGTTTAAAGGGATACGGAAGTCTTATGTATCTGTTGAATAAATTAACCATATTTACGAAAACAGACACAAAAACATTAAACCGAACTCTGACTTTTGCGACATACTTTTGCAATGGAAATCTTCATTGAAAGGAAAAGGAAGAAATGAACGCATATTTCATCAAGGATACCGATTTTACACAATTTCTGGGTAAGATGATCGAAGCCCACAAAGTGGTCGGACCCAAGGCGAAAAAAACCAGGTTTGTTTTTGACCAGATCAAAAAACCCGAAGACCTGCGCCTCGACTACGACGTGACGATCCTGCCACCGAAAAAACTGTTCTTCCCCCCGCGGCAGGAACTTGTCCGTTTCCATGGACAAAAAGCATCGAGCTGCATCCATCCGGAAGGCACGATTCTTTTCGGTGTACACTTCTATGATATCAAAGCTATTGATATGACGGATCAGCTCTTCCGGGAAACTAATCCGGACTGGAACTATCTCGCCAATCGCGAATGTTCTACTATTATCGGTAGCAATATTCAGAACGTTTACAAACGTGCATTTTTCTCATCCGTTGGCAAGGGTGTTGAGCCTAAAGGCCATGACGGATTTATCACAAAAATTTCCGGCGGTTATGTTTATGATGCAATTACTGCAAAAGGCAAAAACCTCCTGAAATTCGGTGCTTTCACCGATGCTACTGAAGCTCAGTTAACTGAAGCATCAAAAGCCAATAAAGAAGTTCTCGATAAGTGTCCGGAAAAACTCAACAATGAGTCTCTGGAAATCAGCGAGAAAGTTCGTAACCAGTTCAAAAGCCCCATGTGGAAGGAATTCTCAGAGAAATGCTTCTCCTGCGGCAGCTGTAACCTCGTATGCCCCACATGCTACTGTTTCGATGTACAGGACAACTGGAACGTCGACCAGCAGACCGGTGTCCGCGAAAGAACCTGGGACGGATGTCTCCTTGAAGATTTCTCAACCTGTTCACTTACCGGCGGTCACAAGGAAAACTTCCGCGAGACACGCGCTTCCAGATATCGTCACAGAATCATGAGAAAAACCAGCTACCTTACCGCTAAACTCGGTGGACCCGCCTGCGTAGGCTGCGGCAGATGTGCCGGCGCCTGTACTGCTGACATCGCCGATCCCGTACCGGTAATCAACAGACTGATGGAGGTTTAATCATGGCTTGTGAAAACTGCAATTGCTCAAATATGTACAATGAAAACATTTTCATGCCGAAAGAAGCTGTAATCGTTAGAGCTGAAATGGCTACAGCTACGGAAAAGCATTTCACATTGAAATGGGCCGACGACAGCCCGAACTACTTTGAACCGGGTCAGTTCGTTGAAGCTTCCCTTTTTGGTTATGGCGAAATCCCCATCGGTTTTGCCTCCAGTCCCACCAGAACAAAGACCTTCGACCTCATAATTCGCGTTGTCGGTCGCGTAAGTGGCGCTCTTCACAAACTCGATAAAGGCGATACCATGCTTTTACGCGGACCCCTCGGCAAGGGTTTCCCCATGGATAAACTCCGTGGTCAGAACATCCTCGTTGTTGCTGGCGGTATCGGTCTTTGCCCCACAAGAAGCCTTATTCAGTACATCATGGACCGCAGAGAAGAATTCAAACAGTTCAACCTCTTCTACGGCGCCCGCAGTGCGGATGAGCAGCTCTTCCTGGATGATCTTGCAAACTGGCGTAAATCCGATGACGTGAACTATCATGAGACCGTTGACCGAACCAGCGAAAACTGGAGAGGTAACGTTGGTGTTATCACCACTTTGTTCCAGAAGACTCCAATTTCTCAGGATACCCGCGTAATCATCTGCGGTCCTCCAATCATGTATAAATTCGTACTCATCGAACTCGATAAACTTGGGATTCCCCATGAAAACGTATACGTCGACCTCGAACGCCGCATGAAGTGCGGTATCGGTAAATGCGGTCACTGCCAGATTAACGATAAATATGTATGCACAGATGGTCCTGTATTCCAGTACAGCCAGATTGAAAAGCTTGAGGAGGCGTTCTAATGTCAGATAAAGTTAAAATCGCCTATTTTGATTTTGCAAGTTGCGAAGGCTGCCAGATTGAAATGACAAATTTCGGTGATGCAGCATTTCTTGAATTACTTAATCACGTGGAAGTTGTTGAATTCCGTGAAGCAATGTCTGAAAAGACAACTCAGAGAATCAACATTTCCTTCATCGAAGGTTCCTTCACCCGTGAATCCGACCGTAAACGCCTTGAAGATATCCGCAATCGTTCAGACATCGTCATCGCTTACGGTGCATGCGCTGCAACAGGCGGAATCAACGCTCTCAAAAATCACCAGAGTGACTACAAACAGGATGTGTACGGCAAAGACGCTGATATGCCTCACCTTGAAAGCACATTTGCCCTTCCCGTAAGTGCTGCAATTAAAGTTGACTACAGCCTTAACGGATGTCCCATGGATAGAAACGAATTTATCCGTGTGGTCAGTCATCTCGTACATGGCAAACAGCCCGTTATTCCCAATTATCCAGTCTGTGTAGAATGCAAAATGAATGAAACAGTTTGCAGATATGAACTCGGTGATCACTGTCTCGGTATGGTAGCCAGAGCCGGTTGCGGCGCTCCCTGTCCGGCGGACGGAATTCCCTGCGAAGCCTGTCGTGGATTTGTAGATAATCCGAACGAAGAATCCCTGATTACAACACTCATGGAAAAGGGCGGCCTCTCCCGTGAGCGGGCGGAAGCGAGATCCAGAATGTTCGCAGCCAACTGCAGGGCTGATGCTCCTCATAAAATTGAGACACCGAACAAATAATTAATTAAGGAGTATCAATATGAAGAAAGATATAAATATTAATGTACATCACCTGACCCGTGTTGAAGGTCATGGAAATATTCAGGTAAACATTACTGACGGCACCATCGAAAAATGCGAATGGCAGGTTCCGGAAGCTCCAAGATTCTTCGAAGCTATGGTTCGCGGGCGTCATTACAGTGAAGTAGGCCGCATTACAAGTCGTATCTGCGGTATTTGCTCTGTTGGTCACACCCTTGCATCAGTAAGAGCAACGGAAGATGCTCTCGGCATCCAGATTACAGAGCAGAGTCGCAAACTTCGTAAAATCCTGAAGCATGCTGAGAATGCGGATTCCCACCTTCTGCATGTTTACTTCCTTGTAGCTCCCGATCTTCTCGGTGCTCCCAGCGTATTTCCGCTTGTTCCCACTCATACAGCAGTTGTGCAGCGTGCACTTCGCATGAAGCGTTTCTGCCATGAATGGGGTTCACTCATCGGCGGTCGTACAACTCACCCGACAAAAGTTATTCCCGGTGGAATGGCTTCAATCCCCGAGAGAGAAGAACTTGAGACACTCAAAGCCCGAATTCTGACCGAATTTGTTCCGGATTGCCTTGAATCCCTCTCTACAATTAAATCCGTAGCCGGGGCAGTTCCTGCTTTTGAACGCCCAACGGAATACATGGCAGTATACAGTCCAGAAGAATACGGTCTTTATGAAGGCAACGTAGTTACTGTTACTCCCGACGGAAATAAAGCTCATTACGATGTACACGATTACAAATCCTGCACGAACGAGTGGGTAAGTCCTCAGTCTACTGCCAAATTTGCGAAAAACCGCATGGAAAGCTACATGGCTGGCGCACTGGCCCGTTTCAACTGTAACTACGATCAACTTCATCAGAAAGCTAAAGATGCTGCGGCAGAACTTGGTTTGAAACCACTTTGTTTCAATCCTTACATGAACAGCGTTGCTCAGCTTGTTGAAGTTTTCCACAGTGTATTCGAGACTCTCGATCTTATCGATGCTCTCCTCGCTGGTGATTACAAAGAAGAAGAACTGGTAAAACCCGTGAAATTCGGCACCGGTTCTGCCTGTGTTGAAGTTCCCCGCGGAATTCTCTTCCATTCATACGCATATGATAATGACGGAATGTGCACCAAAGCTGACTGCATCATTCCCACCAACCAGAACCACTACAACATTCAACTCGACTTCAACAAACTCGTTCCCGAGCTTTTAGCAGCGGGTAAAGAAGAAAAAGAGATGGAACTGGCTCTTGAAATGCTTGTTCGCGCTTATGACCCCTGCATTTCCTGTTCAACTCATTATCTGAGTGTAACCTTCAAAAAGTAATTCTTTCAAACTCTCCAATCTGATATAAAAGCTCCAATTGTATCTACGGGAGCAGTGTATCCTTTCCAGGAGATTTGCTCTGCAGAAAGTAAAGGAATAATATGAAATACATAATTGGAACAGGAAACTGGACAATGACCGACGACAGTATCGGACTTCGGCTCATTGAATTTATGGATCAGAAATATCCCGAGCGGGATTTCGAACTTGTTGATCTCAGTATAAGTGCGTTTAACCTTATGACTTATCTTACTGAAGAAACTGAGAAAATCGTTATTGTCGATTGTATCCGCAATGAAGGAAATCATGGTGATGTAACCTTTTTTAATTATGAAGATGTGGAAAGTATCAAAGACCTTTCCAATTTTACCACCCACGAGGATGACGTCGTTAAAATCATAAGTATGGCCCAGACCATGAATTATCATATTCCTCCAATCGTTTTTATGGGAATTACTCCGGAAAAAATCGAGTACGGAATGACCCTGAGTCCTTCTCTCGAGGTCAGATTGGACGAATACGCAACCTCCGCCCTCAATGAACTTTCAAAAGACTAAACCCTTATTTTAAAGAAATATTTTGAGGAATGAGCCCCCTGATTGCCCTGTTCCTGCGCCTGAATACCTGTTTCCCTGATTTATTTAACAGGGAATCAGGTATTCAGGGAAACAGGAACAGGAACAGGGCGTAAACATTCAACATCAATGCATAATTACAAAGGGTTGTAATGAAAATATTCACTTTTCCCGTTTCGAACCTTTTATTTCAGGACATTAACTAATTAAACAGGATTATTCCGCCGGCGATTATCAGGATACCTGCTGCAATGCCCATCATTATCAGGATGATCGACGGAAAGGGCAGGAAGTCTTCATCGGAAACGACTTCGTAGGGATCAGTGTCGGCTCGACGAAGAGATTGGGTAATTGTAGACAGGGTTGGAATACTGATAGTCAGAGTTTCTGAGCGCATGGAGCGTTTAAAAATCTCGATGACTTTGTCATATCCCGGTCTGAGATCCGGATCCTTATCCATCATATTCAGAAGAAGTTTTCGGAGTATCCGGGGAGTACCTTCGACTTTAAGTGTTGGTGGTGGTGTCTTGAGTTGGCGTGACAGGACTTCACCACTGGTTGCATCCTCATTGTTTTCACGAAATGGTGGATGTCCAGCAACTACATGATAAAATGAACATGCAAGACTGTAAACGTCAGATTTTATAGTACTTTTCTTACCTTCAATGACTTCCGGTGCCAGATAATCCGGTGTGCCGATAACAACGCCGTCAGCAGTCATAGAGGAGTCAATCTCAGCTCGCGCAAGACCGAAATCTCCAATTTTGGCCGTATTTCCAGCGGTAAGGAAAATATTTGCCGGTTTGATATCCCTGTGGATTATTTTATAAGCTGATGCAGAGCGAAGGCCGGACAGAACATCAATGAATATCTCTATAGCCTGCTGAACAGCGAGAGCACCATTTTTTTCAATATGAGTGAGGAGATCATTTCCGTCCATATACTCCATCACCATGTAGGGCATGCCCTCTTCATCGCCTATGGCGTGAACGTTTACAACGTTTGGACTTGTAAGGCTGGCCATGGAACGGGCTTCTCTAAGGAATCGATTGCGGAACTCAGCGTTATACTTAAATTCTTTCTTAAGAATCTTGATTGCAACTTTTCTTCCCAAAGAAGGATCTTCCGCGAGATATACTTCTCCGGTGGCACCGCTACCGAGGTGTGAAACAACCCTGAATGGTCCAATCCATTTTAATAATTTATCCGGCATATCAGAATGTCACTGTGAAATGGCAGGCGTGATCTCCATCAAGTCTGCACCCTTTGCTGAAATCATGAGACAGAACCGCCCCGGGACTGTACTTATTAAGTAATTCCTGAAGGAGACCCCAGTCAAAAGGGCACGGGTAAGGATTAGCTGCCACAACTTCAAGTTGAAACTCATTGAAATTTTTCTGCCCGAACATTGCCCCGGACTGATTCCGATGAGCAATTGTATAACCAAGATCAAGGCTTGAAACGGCACTCTGGAAATCCACAACATTGGGGGGAAGTTGTGTCTCTGAAATAAGCTTTTTGCCCGTTTCATACAGGTAATCCTCTCCCTTTTCCTTGAGTAACTGCATAAAAAATTTGAGGAAAGTAATTTGAGAATACCAAACTGTAGGTTCTATTTTTTTAAGCCCAAGTTTGTTCAGGATTTTCCGGTTGATATCGGCATCAGGGCACACCCTGAGTATCGCTATTACGTATTTACCTATGATCTGTGGTTCAATCGAAGGTCTTTTCATGGATTTCAAAATAACACATAAAAAAAATTAATAAAGTTATAATCAGGCTTTTCAACTTATTAGTTCGTGTCCTGAAATACCGAAAATCAAATTTTTCGCCCGATTTTTGCTCAGGACAGTAACCGCAAGGTGTTGAATTTATTGTAGTGGCCTGTTAGGATTTTTAATAAAATCCTTCGCGAAGCGAATTACAGGACAGTAACTTATTCCTGATTATCGACCGTTTGAAAAATAATGTTAGCAAAAGCCACGCTGGGACTAACTTACTCCTGAATTTTAAAATATTTTGAATTTTTCTTGAGAATAACAGGAATAACATCTATATTTTGTGCCCATGAAAAGAATGATTTTTATAATTTTTGTAACTATGTTGTCATGTGCCGGGGGAAACAAGCAGATGGATTCTCTACAGAATACCATTGACGCTTACCGGAAAGCTGTAATTGAAGACAATCCGAAAGCAGCTTATGCTCTCCTTGACAAGGATGCGCAAACCCTCACTTCCTGGAACGAATTTCTTGAAAATTGGAAGAAAAATCGGAAAGAAATGTTGGAACAGGCAAACAGCATCAATAAAACCGCTGAAATTCGCCTGAAAGTAGAAAATCCTGATGGTTCCACCGTGGAAATGGTCACAGAAAAAGGTAAATGGAAGGTAGAGTCTGCCCCAGGAATCGAGAAGAATTCCCTGACACCTGCCACAGTTTTAGAAAACATGGCTTCTGCTCTGGAAAAAATGGATTTTAACCTTTTCCTGAATCTACTTGCTCCGGAATACCGGAAAGCAATAATTGATGCTATAGCCGCAAAGTTGAAGCAGATCAACTACGCTCACAATCAGGTAAAAGACAGCAAAGACAATACTCAGGACACTATGAATATTCCTCTTGATCAGTCGAACAAGACTTTCATAATTCTTAAAAAGTATGGAAAATCCTGGAAAATCTATGGTTTTAAAACCGAAACACCAACCCTCCGCCGTCGCCGCCGCTGACCTTAGTTTTTGCAACAAGACCGCTTTCAGAGTAATACGATATTAAAACGTTTAATTTCAGGGAAACAGGCAATCAGGGATTCAGGCAATCAGGTAGGCAGGGAAACAGGTTCAGGATCAGGTCGTAAACATTTAACATTAAAGTAAAATTACAAAAATGGAATAAAATATTCAAATTTTAGATTTCGATCCTTTTGCTCTGCAAGCGGTCTAACGTTCGAAGGCCCCGGCGTCAATTATGCCGTTTGATGATCGAGCTTCTGAAAGTTGATGGATGACGTACTGCATGTTCACGATATAAGAAGCGATGGCTGCAGGGAGGTCACGACCGATGTTGGCAGCGGTGGAATCAGAGGTCAGGGTGAAATCAAGAGAAGAGTCATCGTTAAAGCCCGGGTCAGTACCTTCAACATTATTTGTGGCAGTTATGGTTCCGTTATTAGTTCCGTGTACTTCCCGCCAGCCCGTTTGAATCCAGTTGTTTTCAAGGGTTACCGTCCCGCTTCCCCCCGAAATGGCCATGTAATTACCACCGGCGGTAGCATAAATTATGTTGTTAAAACACATGGAAGTCTCATCATTTGTTTGAAGTCCAAGCAGTGTAGTGTTTCCGGAACGCATTGAATATATGGTGTTATTATAGAAATACAAAACGCCTTTACGGTAATTTTCAGTAGTTCCACTGTCTCCACCGTAGTGGATGACTTGACCGTTTTCTTCCACATCGTGTTTAATGAGAATGTTTCCGTAAATAAAAGTCTCCCCATATGCCGGATCATTGAGAATGTGGTCGTGATCGGAATCCACCGCGTCTACGGTCCGGTTGCCCGCTTCAATCCAGTTAAACCGAATAATTGTGCCGGAGCTGCGATCTTTGAGGTTGTTTCCTGGACAACCAGCTCGCAGGGGGCCAAAGTGATTGTACTGGAAAATGATTCCCTGACTTTCCGTATAGTTGTTATGCATGTAAATGGAACCTTCAATACCGTTTCCATGGATATAACAGCCTTCGATTAAAATGTCAGACATACCGCTTCCCGCAAAGAGACCATTTCCGCTGTCAGTGATCGTGCAGTTACGAACCGTAATGTTTGAACCTTCTTCAAAATGAAGGGATGCGGCATTTTCCACATATTCCGCGGCGGAGCCACCATCGTCTGTGAAGGTGTAACCCGGACGTGCACTGCGAATTTCCAGGTTTTCGATAGCAATATGTGAAGGAAAGTCACTTGAATGACTTACACCACCGATTTTAATAACGCTTCTCGGTTCGTTCCAATAGTCGAGCTCAAGGCGTGTGATGGCATTTTCTCCAGAAATAACCGGTAAATTTCCGCTGTTATCAGGGATGCCACGGACTACAAGGGGCGCCTGCTCCGTCGCCGCCGTCGCCAGAGCGAATTTACAGCGATAGGGTTCTGCGCGGTGGTGGATGTTTACTAAAGTGGATGGTTCAAGCGCTTCCCATGGCACATCGCAGGGACTTTCATATTCAAGGGACGGCCCAACTTCCAGAATATGCTCAAACACAATTGTATTGGTGTTGTTTGTATTATTGGTGTTGTTAGTGTTCGTGTTGTTGGAGTTATTACTGTTGTTTGTATTATTAGTGTTATTAGTTGAATTGTTGCTGTTGTTTGTATTGTTTGTATTATTGATATTATTATTATTGGTTGATGACGTGTCGTCATCGCAACTCATGGTAGATATCAGAAAAATAATAGAAAGAATAATAATTTTCATAGAAAACTCCTGTGTTTAGTGCTGTTAAAGCTATGCCCACTTTGGTTGATCTTGTCGCTCATTACATTTCGCTGGTGTCATTTTCAAGTATAAAGCGGCCATGATATCGCTCACTTTGTTTCGCTCATTTCGTTCTGCGAAAGAGTTAAAACGCTATATTTAATAATAAAAACAATCATAACATAATTAAATTAAGGAGAGCGCAGCTCTCCTTAAACCTCTCAGTTGGGGGGATTTCGATTTCCCCCCAATCCCCCTTGAATCGACGCAAAGGGGGCGCGGCCCCCTCTGGACTCCCCACGCCTGCGGCGTCGAAAACATTCCGCTCACTTCGTTTCGCTCAATTCTTTTGATCATCGCTTTATTTCATAGGCTCAATTATCTTGCACTTTGCTGTAAGCATACAGCAGTTTATAAAGATTTCAACGATTATAAAATTAAATCAGGTGGTTTTAGAAATTACTATACCGCATGCGGAGTAATACGATAGTAACTCAATTCAAAGAAAGCCTTCAGGGAAAAGACCCTGATTGTCCTGTTCCTGTTACTGATTTCCTATTGCCTGAATATTTTTAACAGGGATTCAGATAGTCAGGAAAACAGGGACAGACGCAGGTCATAAACATCCAATATCAATGGGAAATTACAAAAAATTGAAGCAAATATTCACTTTTTAGATTTCGATCCTTTTACTCAGGAAGCAGTATAATTCCGAAACCGATTCTCCATACCGGATTCTACCCAGTTGTTAGTTGGACCAACTGATTCCTGTTTTTTCGTGGAAATATAAGTGCGGCTTTCAACTCTGGCAACATCCGATGGATCCGATCGGAACAATACGGAATCCGAGTAAAGATCGGAATTGAGTTCAGTGCAGGCACCGTTTTCGATCATGGATTTTATGAGGAAATCATATTCCCGCTCTGAGCCATCGCAAATATGTACCGATTCAGGTTTTGCGAGGTTTTCAAAATCGCAGATCCAGTTATTGAGTTTTTCGTGTTTTACGTATTGTGGCATTGTAATCTCCATGAACCGGAAATTGTTCCTCCTGCAAATTTTTGTCAATGGGAAAATGCTCACATCTTAGACTCTTCGGCTGTTTCGTATTCTTCTTCTGTTTCAACAGTAAATCTAATGTTGTCTATAAAAATACCACCATCAGAGACTGTTAAGGAAACAGCAAAAACACGGGAATCTCCTGAAATATCGCTTAGTGGAATAACCGCCTGAGTCATGCGTTCACGAACGCTAACTGGCCCGATGAAATCATCCAGAGAATAGGCATATTCGCCACTGCTTGTATGGACGAGAATTTCAATACTTTCAGGCCATGAAGGAGAATCCGAGCGTTTAACTGCAAACTGGAGTTGCATTTTTTCCTCCAGTTCAAGGTTACCCCCAATTTCCATTGTGAAAGTCCCACTACTGTTGTCCGAAGGAACCAGTTGGCGGGCCTGAGTCCTGACAAGTGCATCTCCGGAAACAATTGAATCTGGATACCAGGCTGAAACTTCATGACTAAGTGTAAAAAAGGAGGAAATGTTTCCTCCCCCCGTGAGGTTAATGGTCTCCGATGGCGAAACTGAGTAACTACCCTGAAAATCATCAATAAAAATGTAGTTTTCTCCGGGGTCATTCCAGAAAGTAAAAACACCCCTGTCGGAAATCATTTCTTTAACTGTAGTATTACCCGCATGAGAAAAGAGGATGTTTTTTATGGACTTACTCTGAGTGCCGCTGGCATTAAGAAGAAATGCCGTTGTATATAGTTTTAAAATATCATGCTGTTGTTCACGACTTATTTTCGGGTCATCAGCTTTCCGTAGCCATAGAGTATCCGTTACATAAGCGTGGATGCCTCCGTTTACAGTTAAAAAAGAGTATATTCCTTTAAACTGTCCATCAATCTTTTCAACGTATGGGTATTCCAGATCCGTATCAAGTTCAGCGGATACTATCAAAGAAGGTATTTCCACATCGAGGCTCCCAAACCCGTATTTTGTATGGTCAACGGGCATGAATGTTACTATGCCGGCAATGGAATCGGGAATTTCAGAAAGTACAACCATTGCAGCGCCGCCACCGCGGGAGTGACCGGATATGAAGAGTCTGGATAAATCAAGTTTCTGGTAAAAGATGCTGTCAGGATTCTGGTTTTCCTTTTCAAGGGCAGCAATTGCGCTGTGCATGCGGTCTGCCCGGTCTCTTAAATTCTCGGAAGATGAAGGCTGGCAATTTTCCTCTTCACTATTGATACTTACGGCGATAAATCCCCAGGATGATAAGTGGTTCATTAAGGATTTATAATTTTTGTATAACCTGCTTACTTCGTCGTTGTTTGCGTGAGAAAACAGAAAAACAGGAAATGCTCCATCAGAAATCTCAGAAATTCCAGTTTCTGTGGGCCATTGCTTCACCGGGTAGGTTATATAAAGCTCTGTGCCTGGAAATATCGTATCATCGGGAGTGACCAGTTCATAGGAGCACGTGTCTTCGGGGCTGTTATTCCAGATCGGGTAAGGACCGCGTTCGAAAAAATTTCCCGACTCAAGGGCGTTCGAATTCTCGAAAAGTTGATCCTGACCAACGCCGTTAACAACCTCACAAACTGGAATCTCGCCATCGTGCCATGAATCGTCTTCATCACTTTCCATGAAAGTCCGGGAACTGCAGGAAAAAAGCGTTAAGATAATAATAAGAAGATTATAATTGAGTTTCATAATAAAAATCCAATTTTAAAAGGTATACACGGAAAGATAGATATTGCAAGGGATGTCATAAAAAAACATCATGCCTGTTTTTTTTCCGATGGAGTGATATTGTCGCAAAGATTGGAGGCGGAAAATGAAGGTCTATCCGTGGAAACGCCGTATGGGAGAGTTTATTTTTACAAATGAATTCATGAAAATTGAAAGAACCGTTCATTATTGTGACGAACTGAAAAAAGAGAATGTTTTCTACCGAATGCATTATCCCCATTGGGTTAATGTCGTAGCTCTGACACCGGAAAAGAAGATTATTCTTGTTAACCAGTTCCGCCACGGGACCATGGAATTCTCAACGGAAATTCCCGGTGGAATCATGGAACCAGATGAAAATCCAGAAGATGGGGCAATGAGGGAACTCAGGGAAGAAACAGGATATACGTCCACAAACTGGATGAAACTTGGAAAAGTTGCCCCAAACAGCGCGATTCAGACAAACTACTGTCATGTTTTTATGGCCCTTGATTGTGTTAAAACTACGGAAACGGATTTTGATGAGGATGAGGACATCGAAACTTTTACCGTTGATTACAATACGCTTTTAGAGTTGATAGCCCAGGGAAGAATAACCAACTCAGTGGTTTTAAGTGCTCTGACCATTTTCCTCGCAAAGACGGAGCTCGAAAAGGTATGAAATCCGTTCAGTGATGGATTGATGCTTTGAAGAAATTAGCATTTTCCTTCAATGCTTTGCGACGGATCATCCAGGCGGCAAGTAAACTGACTGCAGCGAAACCGATGAGAACCATTTGAGCTGCCGTATAGTTCCATACTGCAAGTTTTTCGTTTACTTTATATGCTGTTACGCCGGGATTTGTCAGTTCGGTTACAAGACCCATAAGGAGCGGAACTCCCATCAATCCGACATTCTGAACAATACCGAGAAAACCGTATGCCGCTCCGTTGTTCTTTTCTTCAATAAAAATTGCGACGCCGGGCCACAGACCTGCGGGAACAGCACTGAAACTTATTCCCATGATAACCATGGGAAGGGCAGGGTAAATAGTAGTAAATGTAAGCATGCTGTGTGCCGCAACCATCATCACGGCTCCGGAAATCATAATCTGGCTGCGAAAACCGTAATTATCTATGATCCAACCGAAAAGGGGAGTTCCGATAATTGTGGAAGTCATTACAATTGATGTGAGGAAGCCAGCTTCTCCTGCGGAAACTCCGAATTTTGTCTGCAAAATATCTGTTGCAAAAGACGTAAACGGGAAAACCGCTGCATAAAACGCGAAACACAATACGCTCATCCATATGAACGAGGGGGATTTGAATATGGCACTGACGGACCCACCTTCCGGATGAAGTGCTGCCGCCATATCGGGGTTTTCCTTATCAAAACGCTTTTCCGCTGCAAGATAAAGCATGAACGAACCAGCACTGAGAAGCATAATAATTGCAGAAAGCCACATAACTGCGTTTAAAGTTGTATAAGAATCTGTGACTACCATCATGGCGGAGTCCGAAATGAAGGAAAATGAGAGGACTTTGCCAAATTCCAGGATATGGGTTGTTACGTTAAAAGCGGCGATGGTTCCAAGACGGCAAATTACGAGGCCGATTCCAAAGGCAAGACTGATTTCTCTCCCTTTGAACCACCTTACAATGATTTTTTCCTGCATAACAATAAGTACTTCAGCTCCCATACCGAAGATGATGCGCCCTGTGAACATGACTATGAATTCCGGAGACCAGGGGAGTGAGGCGGAGGCAATTAAATCCCTGAGGCCTGACGTCCTGAAAAGTGTAGAACCTCCAAATGATGTGAGAAGGACCCCAAATACGGTCAAAGCCATAAATAGCATTCCGGCAAAACGGATCCCTTTCCGATCCGCTAAAATACCTCCAAACAGCGTCATTCCAAGAACGTTTGGGAGAGAGTAGATCCCAACAAGCCAACTGAATGAGGATGGGCCGAATCCGAGTTCGTTTTCCAGAACACGGCGCGCTGGCGATATAGAGTCATATGCAAAATAAGCCCCGAAAACGGCAAAACTGACAGTGACTAATACGAGCCATCGCATCGCTGAAGTGTTGCGATGAAAAATCTGTACTTTCGAAGAATTTGTCAAGTATATATAACTCCGATTAAGGTAATGAAATTATGAATAAAAATCTGCAATTCCCTTTGCAGGTGGGATTTGACAGGAAACATTTATCATATAATGAGAAAAGTTGTTTACTTTTTTTCCGGATTTTCATAGATAACTTTATATGAATATGACCGCTGTAAAAAATCCCATTGTTCCGAGGCAGAGGGCGGTTATTGTTATCGGCCACTATGGCTCGGGAAAAAGTGAAGTTTCCGTTAATCTTGCCCTCCATTTTAAAAGTCAGGGCATTGAAAATGTATCCATTGCAGATCTGGATGTTGTAAATCCGTATTTTCGCAGTCGAGAAGCAATAACTCCCCTTGAAAAAGAAGGCATATCAGTGATCGTTCCCCGGGGTGGTCATTATTATGCCGATCTTCCTATTTTACTGCCAGAAGTCAAAGGTCTTTTTGAAAACCACAAAGGCACGGCAGTTTTTGATGCCGGCGGTGATGACGTGGGTTGCCGCATTTTAGCTTCTCTGGGTCCTTCAATTGGATCCAATGAACTGCTTATGGTCGTGAATAATCTCAGGCCATATACTAATACAATTGAAAATACAATGGAAATGATGCGGAAACTGGAAAAAGCATCTAAACTTAAAATAACAGGGTTTATTGGAAATGCCCACCTGATGGAAGACACTTCTGAGGATATTGTCATGGACGGGGTCGATTTCCTCAGGAAATTAAGCGACCACAGTGGGATAGAGACCAGATTTATTACTGTGCCGGAATTACTTTTTGAAGTTATTGCACCAAAGGTTGACGATGTGTCGCTCCTTGTTGTAAAACGAATTCTGCAGCCGCCGTGGAAGCCGGGTGAGTATAATTTCAGGAAGAAACATGAGTTTCAAGTATAAACAACATTAGATTCGGTCTGATGTTTTGCATTACTTCAAGTAAATGATTTTACAGCGCTGTTTAGCGCACCAAGGAGAGGCAATGCCAAGTGTAAAAGTTGATAAGGATCGGTGCAAGGGGTGCGAGCATTGTGTCAATGCCTGCCCTCAAGGCGTACTTGAGATGTCCCGGGACATCAACAACAAGGGATATTTTTACTCATTCCCTAAAAATCCGCACAAATGCATAGGTTGCACTATGTGCGCCATTGTCTGTCCTGACATGGCAATAACAATAAAAGTTCACGGAACTCAATACAAATATTTCAGTTACTGAGAGGTCACTATGGCAAAATTACTTATGAAAGGTGCTGAGGCAATTGGAGAAGCTGCAATAAGAGCAGGTTGTACCGCATATTTCGCATATCCCATTACTCCCCAGAGTGAAGTCGCAGAATATCTGTCAAAACGTCTGGCGGAAGTTGGTGGAACCTTCGTGCAGGCAGAAAGTGAAGTAGCTGCCGCTCAAATGGTTTATGGAGCAGCTGGCGCAGGCGTCAGGGTTTTCACTACTTCATCAAGTCCCGGTGTATCCCTCATGGCTGAAACAATGAGTTATATGGCGGGTAGTGAACTTCCGGCAGTGTTTGTAAATATTATGAGGGCAGGGCCAGGACTCGGTGGTATTCTTCCCTGTCAGAGCGATTATAATCAGGCTACAAGGGGCGCCGGTCACGGTGATTATTCTTTTATGATTATTGCCCCTTCCACAGTTCAGGAACTTGCTGACTGGATGATTCGGGCTTTCCCTCTTTCTGAAAAATACCGTAATCCCGTTATGATCGTTGGTGACGGTCTCATCGCTCAGATGATGGAACCCGTTGATTTCGATGCTGTTAAAGCTGAAGAGATGCCTGATGTCGAAGGCTGGGCCACAACAGGCGCAAAAAACCGTCCGCGTAATCTAATTAATTCACTGTTCCTTGATCCTCTTAAACTTGAAGAGTTCAACCATCATCTCAAAGAAAAATATGAGAGAATGGCCCGGGAAGAAGTCCGTTATGAAAATTACATGATGGATGATGAGCCGGAACTTGTGTGTGTAGCTTATGGAACAACAGCCCGTATCGTTAAAACAGCTATTGATGTTTTGCGGGCTGAAGGCCTGAAAATTGGTCTCATTCGTCCCATTACTCTTTTACCATTCCCGAAAGATATTCTTCGTGCCGAGAGCGAAAAACCCCATGTGAAGGGTTTTGCCGTTGTGGAAATGTCCAACGGACAGATGCTTGACGACGTGAAGTGGGCCACTCTGGAGCGTAAACCGGTAAGTTTCTTCTCCAGAAACGGCGGAATTGTTCCCAACCCTGAAGAAACCGTTGAATTTCTCAGGAAAGAATATGAGAGGACTCAGAAATGAAGACCATTTTTACACGACCCGACAGTATGACTGAAAAAGTCACCCACTACTGCCCCGGTTGTACCCACGGGGTAGCTCACCGTATGGTGGCGGAAATCATTGATGAGTTCGGCATAAAAGACCGTACCCTCGGTTTTGCTCCTGTTGGATGCAGCGTTCTCATTTATGAATACATGGATACGGACTATCAGCAAGCCGCTCACGGTCGCGCTCCCGCTTGTGCCACAGGTGCCAAGCGTGTGCGTCCGGAACTCATTGTTTACACATATCAGGGCGATGGCGATCTCGCATCCATTGGAACTGCGGAAATCATCCACGCGGCAAACCGCGGTGAGAAGTTCACGGTAGTTTTCATAAACAACGCTATCTACGGCATGACCGGAGGTCAGATGGCTCCCACGACAATGCCCGGGCAGCGGACAACAACATCTCCCATGGGTAGAGATGTACTGTCTGCCGGACATCCCATTCGTATGTCTGAGATGTTATCCACTTTGAGGACTCCCGCATATGTTGTTCGCGCCTCTCTTCATACTCCTTACAACATTATACAGTCGAAAAAGGCTCTGCGGCAGGCTTTTCAGTATCAGATGGACAACAGATGCTTCAGTTTTGTTGAACTTCTTTCCACCTGTCCCACAAACTGGGGAATCACTCCGGTAGGTTCAAACAAGTGGCTTGAAGAAAACATGCTTCCCTATTACCCCCTCGGAGTTTTCAAAACTCCCGATGACGAATAGGAAAAGGAGGTCAGGATATGCTTAATGAAGTAACATTGGCAGGTTTCGGCGGTCAGGGAATCATGACAACAGGAAAATTTTTAGCTGAAGCTGCTCTCGAACAAGGTCATGAAGTAGCCTGGGTTCCGTCCTACGGTCCCGAGATGCGCGGTGGAACAGCTTATTGCACTGTTGTTATAAGCGATCGTCCCGTGGGAAGCCCCATTGTAAACACCCCGAACATTATTGTTGCAATGAATCTTCCCAGTTATGAAAAGTTTGAAAATGCCGTCAAACCCGGCGGACTTTTACTGATTAACAGTTCATTGATGGATGTAAGGTCTGAACGTACGGATATTACTCAGGTACATATTCCCTGTAATCAGATTTCCATTGATTTAAGCGGTTCCGGCCGCAGTGCAAATATTTCGGTTTTAGGTGCTCTGATAGGTTGCACCAACCTGCTTCCCTGGGAATCCATTGAGCGCGTTGTTACAGAGAAGTTCGCAAAGAAGCCGAAAGTCCTTGAAATGAACCTTAAAATTCTGCGTCGTGGCTATGATCTCGGCGTGGAAGGACTGAAAGGATCATAAATCATGGAGATGAACATTGAAAAACTCGATGAGATAATTGACGGCTGGAAGTGCGATAAAGCTGCAATACTTCCGATCCTTCAGGATGTTCAGCGCGAGCTCAATTATCTTCCAAGACAGGCCATGAACCACATCGCGGATAGACTTGGGGTCAACCTTGGTCATGTCAGTAGTATTGCTACTTTCTTTTCATCATTCAGTTTAGTTCCAAGAGGAAAGCATATAGTTACCGTTTGTATGGGAACCGCATGCCACGTACGCGGAGCCCCGAGAGTCCTTGAAGAATTCGAACGTTCATTGAAAATAAAAGACGGTGAAAACACACCTGATATGCAGTTCTCCATTGAAACAGTCAACTGCGTAGGTGCTTGCGCCCTTGGACCACTGGTGATTATTGACGGAAATTATCACGGCAATATTACCACATCGGAAGTTGCTGATCTTGTTGCCAACTACAGGGAGAAATAAATGGAAAAATTCAAATCCCCCTCAGAGCTTGAAAGTTTCGTCAATGGCCTTGAAAGTGCTGTTGACCACAATAAACCAAAGATTTCCGTTTGCCGCGGTACTGGCTGCATAGCTTCCGGTGCCTCGAAGGTTTCCGCAAAATTCACACAGGTTGTGAAGGATAAAAATATTCATGCTGATGTTGTTGAAACGGGATGTCACGGCTTTTGCGAACGCGGTCCCTTAGTAGTTATCCATCCATCTGAAACTTTCTATCAGAAGGTTAAAGAGACAGATGTTGAAGAAATTCTCGATAAAACTCTCGCCGGTGGACAGATAATTCCCCGACTGCAATATCGTGACGAAGCAAAGATCGCCTATGAGAAAGAAAAGGAAGTTCCATTCTACAAAGATCAAATGCGTGTTGTTTTCGGGATGAATGGTCACATTGATCCGACGCGCATCGAAGACTATATGTCCTTTGGTGGATACAAAGCTTTCGCACAGGTTATCACAAAAGGTAATCCCGCTTCAGTTATTGATACCGTTGTTGCCAGCGGCCTTCGCGGTCGTGGTGGTGCAGGCTTCCCTGCAGGCCTCAAGTGGAAATCCACGGCAGAAGCTTCAGGCGAACCTAAATACATAATCTGCAATGCGGATGAAGGCGATCCCGGAGCATTTATGGATCGCTCCATTATGGAAGGCAACCCGCACAGCGTTTTAGAAGGTATGCTCATCGGGGCTTATGCCATTGGCGCTTCAATTGGTTATATCTACATCAGAAATGAATATCCACTGGCTCTTGAACGCCTTGAAATTGCATTGAATCAGGCAAGAGAATATGGCCTTTTAGGCGAAAACATTCTCGGTAGCGGTTTCAATTTCGATATTCTCATCTCCCGCGGAGGTGGCGCCTTCGTCTGTGGTGAATCCACTGCACTTATGGAATCCATTGAAGGTCGCGTGGGTCGTCCGAGAGTTAAATGGAAACGTACAGCCATCAGCGGTTTATGGGGCAAACCCACCAACATCAACAACGTTGAAACCTGGGCTAATGTTCCATACATATTCCTGCGAGGTGTTGACTGGTACACATCCATCGGAACCGGCGACGTATCCAAATCTCCCTGGAACGGCAGCAAGGGTACAAAGATTTTCTCCCTTGTGGGGAAAGTTAATAACACCGGTTTAGTGGAAGTCCCCATGGGAACCACACTTCGTACGATTGTATTTGATATCGGCGGCGGAATTAAAGACTCAAAGAAGGGTCGCACATTCAAAGCTGTTCAAACCGGTGGACCATCCGGCGGATGCATTCCTTCGGAATTTCTGGATATAGGCGTTGATTTTGACGAACTCACCCGCCTTGGCTCCATGATGGGCTCCGGTGGGTTAATTGTCATGGATGACCGCACCTGCATGGTGGAAGTAGCTCGCTATTTCGTTGATTTCCTTAAAGAGGAAAGCTGCGGAAAGTGTACGCCATGCCGCGAAGGTCTTCGTGCAATGAGTAACATTCTGAACCGCATTGTTCGTGGTCATGGTCGGATGGAAGACCTGGATCTTCTGGAAGATCTGGCAACAACAATGGTTGTAGCAAGTTTCTGCAACCTTGGTCAGACAGCGGCTAATCCCGTTCTTTCAACACTCAAATACTTCAGAAACGAATACATCGATCATATTCAGACAAAGACCTGTACAGCGCGTCAGTGCACAGAACTGATTAAGTTCACTATAAATCCTGAAACATGTACGGGGTGCACTATTTGCGCCCGGAAGTGTCCCACCAGTGCGATTTCCGGTGAAACCAAAAAGGTTCATGTGGTTGATCAGTCAAAGTGCGTTCAGTGCGGTGTTTGCTTTGACGTATGTAACTTTAATGCAGTCAATGTATTAAGCGGTCCCGAAATTAAGGACAAACTTGGAGTTTGAAAATGAATATAATTATTAACGGAAAAGATGTTGCCGCCCGGAAAGGTGAAACTGTTCTGGAAGCTGCACTGCGGGAAGGCTATGATATTCCACACCTCTGCTATCATCCGGCATTAAAACCCGAAGGTAACTGCCGTCTGTGTCTTGTGGAGGTTGGTGGGAAGGTAACTACAGCTTGTACTACAACGGTTCGTGACGGCATGGTGATTGAACTGGATACGGAAGAAGTAAACAAACACCGTCGCACAGTTTTAGAAATGCTGAAGGCTCTGGTTCCCAAATCCCCGATTCTTGAGGAACTCAGTGCTAAATTCGGTCTTGGGAAAGTCCGCCTTGCTTCTTCTGACGAAGTATGTATCAAATGCGGTCTGTGCGTCCGGGTATGCGCTGAACTGGTTGGAGCGGATGCTCTTGCTCAGGAAGGTCGTGGAACGGAAACCTTCTTCAATCCACCATTTAATGAACCCAGTCCTGACTGCGTCGGTTGCACGGCATGTGCCTTCGTCTGCCCGGTCCAATGCATTAAATATGAGAAAACCGATGATAAAATTACCATCTGGGGCAAAACAATGGATCGTCTCCGCTGCACAAAGTGTGGAGCTTCTCTTGACTTAACCGCCGAGCACATGGAACTCATTAAAAAGCGCGGTACGAATCTGCACCCGGAAAACCTCAACCTGTGCGATACCTGCTCCAGAGCAGAAACACTCCGCACTATGAAGACTGTGGTTGAATCCCAGTTAACACTGTCATAAGGAGAAGGATCATGAGTTCCAGGATTTATTATATTTACCCGGAAAAATGCACAGGATGCAGAACCTGCGAATTATCCTGCGCTTATTCTCATACGATTAACGGGCAGCCCGGTGTTCCCCGTATTCATGCATACAATACAAAACCGCCTCTTGAGAAGGGAATTCCCGTTGTTTGCCTCCAGTGCGACAAAGCAGCCTGCGTAGAAGCCTGCCCGACCCACGCACTTCAGCGCAACATGGAAACCGGCGCCATTGAAGTCAATTACAGTCTGTGCATCAATTGCCATGCCTGTTTTGCCGCTTGTCCCTTTGGTAACGTCCTTGTGGAACCAATTACAAATCGCGTGGCTAAATGTGACTTGTGCAAAGGCTCTCCCAAATGCGTCTCCTTCTGCCCCACCGGCGCCCTCCTGTACAAATAAAAAAACCGCCCGCTCGCGGAGTAAAACAAAGCGCGTAGATTCGGGGTCACATAATCCGCACTGTCTCTCAACCAAACGCCGGAATTTCCGCGTTCGCAAGAACGCCTTTGGATAGCCCGGAGCTTCAGCTCCGGGCTAATTAAAGGCGTTCTGCGAACGCTTGTCGCATCATTTCCCGCACTTCGATTCCCGTTTGCGTTATCCCATGTTGTTTACAATATGATCCGCGGATTCAACATCGCATGGGGATTCACGGGTCGAGGTCATTCAGGGTGATGTGATTACCCCGGCGCCGTCCCGGCTCTCACGAGCCGGGCTGATAAACTTTCGCCTGTGCAAGCACAGGCTCATGATCCGTTCATTCAACATCGCATGGGGATTCACGGGTCGAGGTCATTTACGCCCATGTGATTCCCAACGCCGGAAAAGAGCCACAACGTGGCTCACACACATTAGCGAAGGGATCAAAGATGCCAGAGGCATCGAAGATCCCTGGAACCCACACCACACCCCGCCGGGACACTGAAGGTGTCCCACAAAAACCGCAAATCCACACCACCACTCAATCCAAACACCGGAAATCCGCAAATCCTCGCTGTCTCTTAACCAAACGCCGGAATTTCCGCGTTCGCAAGAACGCCTTTGGATAGCCCGGAGCTTCAGCTCCGGGTCCGCGTACGCCCCCACGCCCCCTTTTTCCCTCATATGCGCCGCCGTGGCGGCGGATATGAGGGAAAAAGGGGCATATTCTCACAACATTTCCCGGCTCTCACGAGCCGGGCTGATAAACTTGCGCCTGTGTGGGCACAGGCTCATGATCCGCGGATTCAACATCGCGTTTGGATTCACGGGTCGAGGTCATTCATGTCGATGTGATTACCCCAACGCCGTCCCGGCTCTTACGAACCGGGCTGATAAACTTTCGCCTGTGTGGGCACAGGCTCATGATCAGATTCCAAACACCGGAAAAGAGCCACAACGTGGCTCACACACATTAGCGAAGGGATCAAAGATGCCACCGGCATCGAAGATCCCTGGAACCCACACCACACCCCGCCGGGACACTGAAGGTGTCCCACAAAAACCGCAAATCCACACCACCACTCAATCCAAACACCGGAAATCCGCACAACATTTCCCGGCTCTCACGAACCGGGCTGATAAACTTGCGCCTGTGGGCACAGGCTCATGATCCGTTCATTCAACATCGAATGGGGATTCACGGGTCGAGGTCATTTACGTCTATGTGATTACCCCGGCGCCGATCCCAGAGCTGAAGCACTGGGCTATTATAGGCGTTCTACGAACGCTTGTCGCTTCATTTCCCGCACTTCGATTCCCGTTTGCGTTATCCCATGTTGTTTACAATATGATCCGCGGATTCAACATCGCGTTGGGATTCAGGGGTGAAGTCATTCATGTCTATGTGATTACCCCAACGCCGGAATTTCCGCGTTCGCAAGAACGCCTTTGGATAGCCCGGAGCTTCAGCTCCGGGATCGGAAACGCCCCCACGCACCCTTTTTCCCTCATATGCGCCGCCGACGGCGGCGCATATGAGGGAAAAAGGGGCATATTCTCACAACATTTCCCGGCTCTCACGAGCCGGGCTGATAAACTTTCGCCTGTGGGCACAGGCTCATGATCCGCGGATATACGCCAATGTTCAGATCAGATTCACAACGCCGGAAAAGAGCCACAACGTGGCTCACACACATTAGCGAAGGGATCAAAGATGCCAGAGGCATCGAAGATCCCTGGAACCCGCACCCCACACCCCCGGGACCCTGAAGGTGTCCCACAAAAATCCGCGAAACCTCGCCACCACTCAATCCAAACGCCGGAAATCAGCGTTCGCAAGAACGCCTGTATCAGCCAAGAGCGTCCACCTCTGGGTCTATTGCGCCTCCTCTCACCCCTTTTTCCAAAACCTTCCCCCGTTTTTTCCAACTGGACTTTACCTTTTGTTCTGCTATAAATGACTATTGGGCATCTTTAATAGAAGGATTTTTTATGAAGAACACTATACTTTTATTACTGGCAATGTTTTTACTTACATCCTGCGCCGATGACAATGAGGTTAATAATCTACCTGTGACTTCATCCAATTGTGAAGCAATTCATGACTGGGATGGATGTATAGAAGCCGGATGTAGTCCCCACAAGGTGGGCTTCTACTTCTTATCAAGTGATAAATCCACATGTCTTGAAAAAAGAAAGGGGTCGATTTGTCTCGCAATAGAACCTGAATGTGGTTCCAATACTATTTTGTACTGGGGAGAAAGAGAGTTGGAAGATCATTCTTTTGTATTATTTTCCCAGCCAGTGAGTTTTGCATGTATAGACGGTTGGAACGACACAAGTTATTTTATGCTCGAAAGTGACGTATGTGCAGAAGAAGACCCTGAGAGCGCTTCAATGGAATACACCGGTTCGTATGACGACTGGTATCCTTTCGAATAACTCACTGACCTGAAATACTCTGAATCAAACTTTTTGCTTTGCTGGGCGTGTGGGCGATAGTGAATATAATAATAAAATCCTTCGCGAAGCGAATTACAGGACACGAACTATTTAGTTCGTGTCCTGAAATTAAGTTAGCGTAAATAAAAGGAAAAAAGTAAAAAAAATAGAGGGGTTTTCAACTTTTTTGATCGACAAAATACACAGAATCATGTATTATATCGTTGAAATTATTAAAGAAAGGAG
>JAHJMN010000024.1 GCA_018821305.1 Myxococcota bacterium | reverse complement strand
CGTGTCCTGTAATTCGCTTCGCGAAGGATTTTATTAAAAATCCTAACAGGCCACTACCAGTAAATTCAACACCTTGCGGTTACTGTCCTGAGCAAAAAATCGGCGAAAAATTTGATTTCCGGTATTTCAGGACAGTAACTAGTTACAATGCTGTTCGGTTAGTGAATTTTTAATGTAAATAATCAATAAATACAACGTAATATAATAATTACAGGAAAACAGAAAGCCTGAGTCAGGAGCAGGAAAATCAATTTGGTACTGAAGAATTTTCTGGAACAAAGACACAGTCGAATACTATCCGAAAGTGGTCTTGTAAATTAAAAATAAGTTTTTATTGAAAAAGTGAATTATCTCGGGCGGTAAATTATTCGACCGCGAGTAGGGTCATAGGGCGATACACCAACGGTCACTCTGTCACCAAGAACTACTCGGATGCGATATCTTCTCATTTTACCGGCAAGATGTGCGAGGACAACGAGACCGTCATCGGTTTTAACTCGGAATTGTCCTCCCGCAAGGACTTCTACTATTTCACCATCAAGTTCAATCTGATCGTCTTTAGACATATTTTTCTCTCAAGCACCTGTATTTACAGGATATTATGACAAGTTGCTACTGGAACTACTCAGGCATATGCCTGCTGCAAAACTTTTGATTAAAATTATGCACTTCAGAACACTGACCAATCCAGTCATTGAGTCAGGGCACCATTTTGGTGCGGTCTGAATGTATCAGGGTATTTATTATCGTCAAGCTGAAGGTATGATTAATTTAAAGTTTCTTAAAGTCTAAACCTGAGTTAAGGACTGAGGGGATATTTCTATTCGGCCAGTCTGATTATTTTCACTGGTAACAGGTTTTGCTATTGTCAGTGGATGTTGGGTTCCGTATTTCAAATTATGAAGTACTGTTTGGACTCCTGTCCTTGAATCAACGGAAAAAACCAAGGGTGCAAGGAGATTTACTGTATTACCCGGAGGCCCTTTTCGGAAAGTGACAATTACACCGACGGCAATTTCTTCAGATTCCTGAATGCCAATTTCTTTGAGTGCTTGCATCAAGGGTTCAAGAGGATAGTCTTCAATAGCTTCAAATGGATCGATGACTACAAAGGCTAGCTCCGGTATCTGGGCCGACTGGAGCCAACGAAAGGGGCTCTGAGGGGCATGATCAATAAGGATGAAATTCGTTGCATCGGCAAACCCCAGCAGTCCTCCCTTTAAGGTGAGTATCATGCTGTCATCAACTTCTATTCCGCCGAATCTAGTGGTATCAATTATCATCTTCATCCTCCCCTGGGGTGCCGGATTTTTCTACTCTTGGTTGAGATTTTTTCAACTGAGAAGGAATAAGGGGTGTCGCCCCTGTGGTTTCCGTACCGATAATAAAATCAAGGACATCAAATTCACCTGCGGCGGCCTGACCCATTTCCCGGACAATTTCCTGATAGATTTCTTCCCGGTAGATCGGCACTCCCGGAGGAGCTTCTATTCCCAGTCTGACCTGTTTGCCCCGAATTTCCTTAACCAGTATTCGGACACCGTCTCCGATTCTGATTTCCTGTCCAGGTCTTCTTGTAAGTGTAAGCATATTTTTACCATCCTGGTTTAGTCACTGGTAAACTATCATAACCATAACTGAAAAGAAAATTTTCTGTTTTTTCCTGTTCACGAAAGCTACCTGAGTTTCATTAAAAAGGCGAAAACTCCTTTAAATATCCGCTCACTAGGTTTAGAAGAATGAAAAAACAAAAAGGAGCGGAATTACTCACTGTATTTTCGGATAGACCGTACAAATTTTTAGTCATTCATTGTAAAAAGCAGATTAATCCGGCTTGGAGTTGCCCTTTGTCAGATCAGCAAAGGGCAATTATTTCCTGATTTGAAAATATTAATAACCAGTGTAAACTTACGTGATGTACAAATTTATAATATTATTAATATTGTCCACACTGCTTTTTTCCTGTGTGGAGACTGATTCGTGGGATGGATGGTCTCTTGGATTCTCAGTTCCAAGGGATGATATATATGCTTCGTGGTGTACTCATAAGTGGGGTTGCAATGTGGCATGTGACAGTATCAGCGCTGCCAGTCAGGAGCCCGATTGTCTGACAACTGGCAGTGGAAAATTGGATTGTCTTTCCGAAGGCAAGGATACGTTCTGTAACGAACTCGGGAATTCTGAAGACCTTACATGTGCAATGGATGGGATCTGTTATCCTGAAATTATTAATTGTGAAAATCATACAGACTGTCCAGCGTGGTTTTATTGCGGAGACGATTTTCGCTGTCTGGAGATGACTCATTTATGCAATTCAACCGGATGCGCTGAAGTAAGTCCTACTGGTCTTGTTTCTTCACCCTGGTCTGTAAGTTGTTCGGATAATGTTGCCTGCGGACCCTGGGAAATATGTGATGTATCCACCAATGTCTGCTACAGTGGTCTATGTGATTTCATTGAAGGAAATGACTCCATGCATCTCGTCTGCCCTGCAGGCTACCAGTGTCGCAGGGGCTCCAAGGGTGGACTATTAAAAGCATGGCCACCTCGAAGTGACTATATGTGGCCTTTAGCTGGAGACTGTATTGAATCTGTAGTGTGTAATACCAATGAAGACTGTCTCACCGCCGGTTTTTACGCATGTGATCAGCGAAATACCTGTATTGATTGATTTGTTGAAAAAATATAACGCTCAAAGTGAGCTGAATATTACAGCCTGACCCTGTTCCATGTCTCCTGACTGACTGAGTCCCTGTTAAAAAACAGGCAACAGGAAATCAGTAGCAGGAACAGGCAAGCAATTTTTGCTTCGCAAAAATGCAAGGGACAATCAGGTAGGCAATTTCGCGCAGCGAAATGCTATAGAGGGCCTCTTTCCTGAAGCATTTCTTCGAGTCACTATTGTATTAATCAGGAAGCAGCGGAGTGTGCCTTTTAAGGCGAAAATCATTTCTTTGCGGCGTCACATGTAGATTCGTCCTCACATCCGTTGCAGTCGCACTCCCCATCGCAGAGGAAATCATTTGAAATGCATTCGCCGTCGGAGCACTCATAGTCATCCTCGCCACAAATTTCTTCAGTACATACTGCTGCTAAAGGCGCATAATAGGAACCGCAAGTGCCTTGAATCTGAAGATCTTCACAACTTGAAGAATCAATACACATGGCGAGATCCCACCCGGCATCCCGGCATTGTGGGGGGTTTATATCCAGGACTGGCTGAAATTCATTCATGCATTCGTTATATTCTTCAGTAGTTGTTTCAGGATCGCATTCAACAAGTTTATCGCAGATTACCGTCGCAATTTCAGTTCCTGTTGGGGTCGATGATGAATCATCATCACAAGCAGGCATTAGAAAAAGAAGAGATGCTACAGAAATGATTAAAGTTTTCATTTTCCAACTCCTTGTGAACAAATCAAAATAGTAGATTGTTAATTCAATAGAAAATTGACATTATATAAAAAAATATCGTCGTAAAAATCATAAAAGACTAATGTAATTTTAATTTAATATCTCTGCAAGTCAACGGATCCGGATCGAAACCTTATAAAATATGTGAGCTTGTGATAATAATTGAGCATTTACTTGAAGAGGGAGTTAATTCATTCATTTCTTAAAAAGTTTTTCGAGAGCATCAAGGTTTTTTTGTTTAACGCGCTGATTTCGATTGGTATTTAAGGATTTAAGAGTGAGCCCAATTCGTCCAGATTCTTTGTCGATATTTAAAATACGAAGGGTGATAGTATCCCCTACCTTCACGATGGAATGGATATCAGTTACACGATCGTCCGACATTTCGCTTATGTGGAGTAATCCTTCAAGATCCTGAGTAATTCTAATAAACGCTCCGAAAGAGGCAATGGAAGTCACTGTTCCTGAAGCGGTCATGCCTGGTTTCAGATCATCAATATTTTTTATCAGAGGATTTAAATTGAAGAGAGTAGAAGTTATTTGTCGTTTAGAATCCTGATCCGGAATCGGAAGAATCCGAAGTATTTCAAGCATAAAATCGATATTATCTATTTGGGGTCCACTTGCATATTCAAATAACCCAAGATCTGCAAGTTGGACTCTTTTCGCTGAAGAAAGGGGATCTCTTGCCCTCTCGGATAATGCAACGGCGCGCAACACATGAGGGTGTGTTGTTGTCAATTTTCTTTCTAAACCAATGCTTTCTCCACAAAACTTGATTGCTGCATCCGGGATATAAACTATCTTTCCCGTAAGTTTTTTTGCAACTGTGGAAAGCAGAACCGTAGAAGAACTGAGAGGGAAAATAAGTGGATTTTTATTTGAAGAGAATTTATTGTAAATTTCCAGGATTTTGTCACAATCTTGATGTTTATCAATGCGATATGAATCCAGAAGCGTACCCGAATCATCGGTAATGGCACACACAGCGCTTGCTTTATCATCTACGTGGTAAATACTGACAGCGGTTCCTGATTTAATGTGCACCCTTAGAAATGATTCCCAATTAGAGAAAGCATTTTCAAGCCTTGAGGTAGATGCAATGCGATCTACACGGGATCTCACATCTGAAAGAACCCATCTCTCAGGAAACGGAATTGTTGTTGAACAATTCCACCCATCAATAGTGTCCTGTGGAATCAGAAATTTAATATTATCAGGTCCACTTTTTTTGATAAACCCAAGATATCGTGTAGGAAGAGATTGAGAGATCAAACATTTTTCAGGGAATCCATCAAGAGGAGTATGCAGAAGATGACCATTTTTTATGGTTTCGTTTACACATCCACGGAATTTTAGAACCAGCTCTCTTAAATTTTCAGTAGGATTTACTGCTTGAATATCTGATATGAAGGCAGCTTCCTTACTGCTTTTTATTGATTCGATTACCTCATCAGGTAAATCTAATTCTTTTGTAATAGATACGGCCAAGCGATAATCAGAAATGTCCATTAGAAGGGAACACCAACTGAGCCAGTTCAATCCTGGTATTCCTTTTTTCTTAAACCAATCGGGGGTAAATGTTTTTACAGGTGAAGTAAAAAACACATCATCTTCGCTAAATGGCCATCCTGAAATATCATGGAAATTTGAAAATGGAATTCTCAAAGGATCATCCTGGAATAAAGGTATCCGCAAACTATGGGAGCCGCAAATAGGAGTGCATCAAAACGATCAAGTACGCCACCATGCCCCGGAATCAGGGTGCCACTGTCTTTTACGCCACAAGATCTTTTTATAAGCGATTCTGCCAGATCTCCTATCTGGCCCATAATACCAGCAAAAATTGCAAGGCCGATTAGTACTGGAACTGATGCCTCTTTAAAGTAGATAGTGGCAAGACCCGCCGCTCCAATACTCGCAATAATCCCACCAATTGACCCTTCCCATGTTTTATTTGGTGATACAAAGGGTGAGAGTTTATGTTTTCCGAGACTTTTACCGGCAAAATATGCTCCTGTGTCGGAAAACCAGACAACGGTCAAAGTAAAAATAATCCACTTTCCACCATGAGGAAATACTTTCAGTAATCCAACAAAAGAAAATAGAAGCGCTATATAGAATACACCCAGGAAGATTTTTCCGAGCCTGATGCCTGCACCATCCGTGGTTTTACTGGTAATTACAAGGGTAGTAAGGATAAGTATGGTGGCCCAGGGAAAAATCAGGAACAGATATTTTAAATTAAAAAGCATAACTGTAGTCAGGATGGTTCCAATAATTATAAGAAGATAACGGTCAGCAACTTCATCCGGCTTAAAGGTCATTGAGCCGAACTCCCATAATCCAAGGATGGTGAGTAAAATGGTAAGGGATTTCCAGCCGATGGGATTACTCCACAGGGCTAGAAGGATAACAAGCGGTCCTGCAACGATTGCAACAGCAACACGTTTGGCTAGATTATTGGAAAAGATGCTCATTATTATTTCCTTATCTGGTCCGAAGTTTTTCCGAACCGGCGTTCTCTCTGGCTGTAACTGGCAAGGGCTTTGCGGAATTCCTCTTCTCTGAAATCAGGCCATAATGTTTCAGTAAAATAGAATTCTGAATATGCTCCCTGCCAGAGCAGGAAATCTGACAGCCGAAATTCACCAGAAGTCCTGATGATTAGATCTACTGGCGGAAGACATGCAGTATCCAGATAACTGTCAAATAGTTTTTCGTCAATCGTTTCATGCGTTATTTTGCCATCAAGAATATCGGAAGTAACTTTTTTAACTGCACGGACAATTTCATCCCGGGCCCCATAGTTGAGGGCGATGCAGAAATCCATGCTTTTGCAATGAGAACTGGCATCTTTCAGTTCGTTAATTGAAGTAATTAAGTCCTCGGGAAGTTTTGAAATGTTTCCGATTGTTCTGAAACGAATATCATTGTCCAGAAGGGTGGAACGTTCCTTCCGAATATATTCTTTTAGTAGACCCATGAGCCCTGAAACTTCTTCCTCAGGACGGTCCCAGTTTTTTGTTGAAAAAGCATATAAAGTCAGTGCTTTAATACCGAGTTTTCTGGATAATGTTGTGATTTCTCTAACAGTGTCTGCGCCACGGGCATGACCCCACAGCCTCGGCTTTCCGTTTTTCTGTGCCCATCTGCCGTTACCGTCCATTATAATTGCAACATGCTGAGGAACCGTCATTTATTTTTATACTCCGATACAATAGTACCCATTTTCCATGAATTAATCAGAGGAGATGTGTTTAAAAGGGTGTCAAGAACCTGCGGGTAATATTTTTTATAGGGATTTTTGATAATGATTCTGTTTTTATTTGGAATTATACAGTCTTCGAAAATTTCTCCGTCTAACAGACCTGCCAAAGCGCCGGATGAATTCCAGGAAACAGAAAAAGATTTTCCGGAAATTGCTCTTGCTGGAATTGGCTCTCCTAAAAGTATAAGCTCTCTTGAGGAACCGGAAAACTCTCGATCTCCAATAGGAATAGTCAAAATAAACAGTCCACCAAGATTCTGATAATGAGTCTGAATAATTTTCTTAAGGAACACTTCGTTGGGACTTTTAATAATTGTGTGGCCGCATTTTTTTATGAAGGATACACCTCGAGGAAGTCTGATATTTTCTTTTGTTGGAAGATCCATCATTGGTCTTATTTCAAAGCGGCCCTTGATGGAGAAAAGTGGCTGTAGGGTTTTTAAAAGTCGGTGTCTTGGAAATTTATTCTCGACATTTATGTGAAGGATATTTTTACGTAACTGTGAATTTGGAAAAACATTAAGATAATCAATTCTATTTAGAATCGTAAGTAAATCGGAACTGTTATTTTTTTTATTGTCTGAATCGGATATCAATTCGATAGTCATATGCGTATGGCCAGGAACTGTAACGGGTTTATCAGAGTTTTTTTCTTTACACCCTGAAAAAAATAAAATCAATAATAAAAATTTGATTATCATCAGTTTCGTCGAATTCTGACAAGAGTTCCTGAAGTTGTATTGGATGATTTCAGAGAAAACCACCCATCTGGAAGATTCGGGGAGGCAAAATTGAAAAGCCATTTTGCATCTGGGATACTCAGGTTGATGCATCCATGAGTTTTGATACGACCAAAATCATCATGCCAGTAGGCTCCATGAAAAGCATAACTTTCTTTGAAATATAAAATAAAGGGTACTGTCTCAAGAAAATAAGCTTCTTTTTGTCGTTGACGATCAAATGTTTTCCAAACTTTCTTCCAATAAATACGATAAGTTCCAATAGGGGTTTCGTCCGATGCTGCCACCAGAAAAACACGAACTACATTCTGGCCTTTTACGGCATATACAATATTTTCCTTAAGGTTAACATCGATCCAGTTCTCATCAGGTTTTACTTCAGGATTAAATACAGGGAGTTTGAATGCAATATTCACATCTTCCCTTTTTATCCAGGTATCTTTAGGTGCTTTTAGCAAAACCCAATCATTTATTACTGTTTTAACGGACCTTATGGAATATGTCGGTATTTTTCCCGTTTCTTTCCAATTCTTTCCTGCTTTCCGATAAATGGGAATTTCTTTTTTCCCTGAGGTAAACAGAAGTGGAAGTTCTTTATTTTTAACAGAAATACTGCGATTAGCGGAAACTGGCCATGGTTCTACGGCATTTGAATGAACGTAACCGTTTTCAAAAAGCCTGTACCATGGAAAGTTTCCAATGAAAATTGTTTCTACGGGGAGAAAGCCTCTCAATAGTCTCAATCTGCGTGGTTTTCCAGCATTCAGGTGTCCCAAAGTGGGATATATTTCTGTGCGATTTTGTCGTGCTTTATAGTATCGACCTGGATTAAATCCCTTTGACCAGTTGAAATTGCCACCGGGATTTGATCTGGATGGAATAAACCAACCGCTGCAAATCCATGCATCTGTGCCGATCCGGTACCAGAAACCTTCTTTGCATTTAGGCCCTTTTTCGAGCACCGGGAAAAATCCACTACCCTTTATTCTGCCATATTCCTCTGCAGTAAAGAACTTTTTAGGGTAGATCCTTGGCTCTCCCTTTAAAATATAGCCACTTCGGATCTCCGCATCAGGTATTTTTGTAGTGTAAATTATTGAAAGACCAGAAAGAAAAAGTAATGATATCATCAGGAATAAATGTGATAATCAAGATCCGGGAAAATGTTATCGAGAGCTTCAACTTTTGTAAGCCAGTCCTCGCTGATGGAGCCAGATGTGAGCTCATTAAAAAGTCGCGTGAACCTGCGAAGATGATTCACAGTTCTTCTTTCAGCATATTCAACCATGGTGTCACTGCGAATAATGAAAGCCCAGTCACTCGCTTGAGCTAAAAGGAGTTCGCGACCCATCTGGTTTAAAACGCGTGTGCGCAGAGGATCAGTTACAGAATTAGACTTGGCCATTTCGACCATACGATCCGCTGCTTTGTGAAGATGCCTATAAATCCAGGCGTTGGAATCGCTCAACCAGAATTCATGATATCCGGCATTTCCCCAACTGGACTCAGCTGGCATAGCAACCTGCTGTGTGGGATGATTGGACAGATATTCTCTCATATTCATGAGGGAAAGAGTAGACTGGTCAAAAGCAACTTTACGAATTAGATAATTTAAAAACCACGGACCTTCGTACCACCAGTGACCATAAAGTTCGGCATCATAAGGTGCTAAAATAATGGGTTTGCGGCCAAGTTCGCTGTTCAGATACTCAACTTGTTTTTCACGATTATGCATGAAGTTGCCGGCATGAAGAGCAGCTCTTTCGTGGGCCCAGTATGGATCATAAAGTTCTTTATGCTCACTTTTTCCAGTGATGCGATGGTATTTAATCCCGGTATTTTTGCGTAGTCCCGTTGGTTGCACATATGGCCCAATGTATTCAAAAGGCAGGTCGTAGCCGATGTCACGATAAAACTCCCTATACATGGGATCCCCTGGATAACCGCTTTCCTTGCTCCAGACCTGAACACTTGTCTCGAGATCTCTCCCGAAGGCTGCAACTCCACTTCCTTCGCAGTAAAGAGGCGCATAATTCTTGTAACGAGGTCTAGGGTGAGAGAAACTGATTCCGTGACTATCTACAATAAAATAGCGGATATTATGTTTTGCAAGAATTTTATCAAGTCCTGGATAAAATGCACACTCAGGAAGCCAGATCCCTGTAGGTTCAACGCCTAAAAGTCGTTTATGGGTCTGAACGGCCATCGCGATCTGTGCATTTACAGCCTCGGGATTACGTTTCATCAGTGGCAAGTACCCGTGGGTGGCTCCGCAGGTTATAATATCAAGGTTTCCTTTTTCCATTATATGGCGGAAAGCCCCGACGAGATCACCGTTCCAGCGACGCCAGAAATCCCTGAATTTAATATAATTTTCGTTGTAATGACGTGCCAGATAATTCATATGTCCGTCATTAGCAGTGCGAATGAGCTCTTTCTCAGATAATTCTACAAGTTTTTCAATATGCTTTGTGTAGCGGGATTTCAGTACATCATCTGAAAGCATGCAAAGCAGTGGAGGCGTCATGCTCATTGTGAACTTGTAGGGGACACCATCATTTTCCAATCCCTCGAACATTAAGAGAAGTGGGATGTAGGTTTCAGTAATAGCCTCATACAGCCAGTCTTCCTCAAGAAAATCACTGTATTCCGGATGTCTTACGAAGGGAAGATGCGCATGTAAAACTAAAGCAAGATAACCTTTATGCATTAATTTACTCCATAGTGGAAAGGAGGCGAAACGGGAGCAAACTCCCGTATTTGAAACAATTTAACTTGTATGCCTCTGAAAAGTCAAGGTGATGGTTTTCTTTTCTCCATTTGGGCCAGTAGCCGTTACTATATGTCGCTGAAATCCATCGGGAAAAGATAGGGAAAGAGTAAACGATCCATCTTTTTCAAGGCGGACTTCCTTTCCGTTTATTTCCAGTCGAGCATCGGGGATTGTTCCTCCGAAAATCCTCAAGTCCGCATCAACCCGGAGAGGAAATGTTGAAACATGTTCCTCATTCTGATGAATATGAACCCAACTGGACACTCCGGACGGCGAAGTTCCACTGTCTGTTAAGTTCATGGCATAATAAGGAGTCGGCTCCACGGGAGTTCCATAGCGCGGAATCTGAGGCTTACTGTCTCGCGGGGGCAGGTTTTCGCCAAGCCAGTTGATTCTATCCGGAGATGAAACCAGAGGAAGTGGCTCATCAAACGGTATTGTTACAAATACATCATGAACCCATGGGGATTGACCACCCGGAGGAGGAACAACCGGATCCGTAAATCCAATTGAATTCCAGTGTCCACTCGGCATGACATAACCTATTTCAGCAATAAAATGACGACCTTCACTGGGAACGGGAAGGTACCACCAGCGGGCATCTTCATTGAGTTCAAACTGATGGATTGACCAACTGTTTTTTCCATCAAAGGAGATATGGGTTACATCATGAAGCCGTAAGAAAATACGACCGCCGGAATATTTCCCGTTCCAGCTCCTGGTTTCTTCATTAATGTCCCAATAACAGAAGAGCCAGCGAGGATCTCGCGGCATCAAATGGATTGAATTATCACCGTATCCGATGGGAAGATCCGGAAGATCGTCGTCGATTTCTCGAAGTTGATCCGGCGTGATCAGTTGCCCTCGGGCATGGAGTGGCGTGCCACTATAACGGAGCTTTTCCATTTCATTTCTGGCAGAGGCTTCCCGATCTTCAATGGCATCGGGTTCTTTATTTCCCCTTGCATCTTTCAATTTTGAACCGGTAGTTATTTTTGCAGTGAGCTCTTTTTCTTTAGTACTTTTATCGGAGGTTTCACTAGTGGCACCAGCAACAGGCATTACATTAGTAATTCTTGTTTTTTGGGTCGGCGCAGCTTTGGATTTGCCGATAATTTCTTCGAGCTTGGCTTCCAGTTTCTCGCCACCTTTTTTAACGAAGTCAATTACATTTTCGACAAGTTCAATTTTTGTGAACCGGGAGAAGCCAGTCATTCCGATCTGTTTTGCAAGTAAAAGTAGTTCACTTTTCTTCATGTTTTCCAGTTCCTTATTAACATCAATTCTGGTCATGGACGACCTCCATTACAATTTCCGGAAGACAGTGTAATTTATAAAAAACATTACATTTGTCCCGGAGGGTTCTCCTGAAGAACTTAAAAAAAGACTTCAGACGATAAATTTTTTACCAGCAAAAGAAAAAAAGTAAAGTTAAATTAATGTGAGGGAAAATCCCACATTTAAGCCGTTCAGGAACTTATTAATGTCCTATTATAAATTCAATATTATCCCAAAACGGTTCAAGTCTGTTTGTTTATCAGATTGTCGCGATTAGACCAGATTGAGATGTTTTGTCAACTGATTAAGGATCTCATTGGATTTTACAAGATTAAGAATTGTAGAAATAAGGGGTGCGAGTATTCTATCTTCAGAAACAAACTCAATACCCTTGGTCTGTTCCATGAGATCGAAAACAATCTGGTTGCCCTTTCCAAGTTCACGATTGAAGGGATAGCGGAAATGCAGTCCCTGGAAAGAATTTAGTAGCTCGATTGCAATGATTTTTTCAGTATTTTCAAGCACTGTCCTGGTTTTTCTTGCAGCGATCAGGCCCATGCTAACATGATCTTCAGTATTTTCACAAGTTGGGATAGAATCAACACTTGCAGGGAAACATTGACTTTTATTTTCGGAAACCAGTGCTGCAGCCGTATATTGAGGTATCATGAAACCACTGTTCAGACCGCTTTTATCAATGAGCAGAGATGGGAGTCCGTTATTGTGACGGCCATCAACTATTTTTGCAGTACGTCTTTCACTTATAGAGCCAAGTTCGGAAACGCCCATGGTCAGGTAATCCATAGCGAGAGCGATGGGTTCACCATGAAAGTTACCTCCGCTTATTACCGATTCAGCGCATTTTTCCACAGTTAATGACGATATATATTCATTCAGATCTTCGGGTCCCTCCGGAGGGAAGATCAGGGGATTGTCAGTTGCTGAGTTTGCTTCAACAGTAAGAAGTTCCATTACATGCGAAAGGGTATTTCTGACAGCTCCATGAACCTGAGATGCACATCTGAAACTATAATCATCCTGAACACTTGCAATCTTGGGAACAGCTTTTTCAAGAATGTCAGCACCCTGAACCAGATTTTCCCGGAGAGTCAGAAGAGAACCTTCATCGGTATCCATGTTAAAAAGCTTACGGATGAGAGTTTGAATCTCCGTCTGGCAGGGAATAAGTCCTCGGCGCAACTGTGAAGCTTTATTTTCTTTTTCATCAGTAATCAGGTTGTGCGGATTAATGCGAATTTTTTCCAGACTGGAAATTATTTTTTCAATACTGCTCTTAAAATCTTCAGGAATTCCTTTTATTTCAGTGCTTTCTTTGAGAAGTACTGTTACTTTTCGTACCATGGCAAGGTTTATTGGAATTGATAAAATACTTGAGTTTTCAATCATAAGGCGAATATTTGCGGCACTTATTTTCTGCCCCTGATATGGTCTTGCGTTTGCAATCCGTTCATCAAAAGCACCAGCAATTCCTTTTATTGTTTCGAGGCTCATGGCGGATGCAATATCCGAGTGTTTTACCAGCATCGAAGTATCCCAGGCATTTATTATACCAACGGCGCAGGTGACTTGAACCCCATTGGTAAGAGCAAGTCCTTCCTTGGCTTCAAGGTCAATGGCTTCATACCCGAAAAGATTTTTCAAATTACTTCGTTCAGAGCTTATGAACCCTTCACCATCCGGATATTCAACGTAGTTCCCGGGTCTTGAGGATTTAATGATGTTGGCAGGATCATAAATTTTCCCCCCGGGATCTCCAATTACAACAAGAGCAAGATGGGATAAAGGTGCCAAATCTCCTGATGCGGATACGCTGCCCTGATCCGGAACCCAGGGATAGATATCTTTATTGAGAATTTCCAGAATTTTTTCAAGGACTAAGGTGCGAAGCCCCGACTGTCCTTTTGCCAGTGCATTTGCACGTAAAAGAAGAGCTGCCCTGACAACATCTTCAGAAAGGGGTTTGCCGATGCCACTTGCATGAGATCTGACAAGATTGTGCTGAAGTTTGCGAGTATCTTCCTTATCAATAAAGACATTTCGTTTTGAACCAAATCCCGTTGTGAGACCATATACTGGGACATTATGTTTTACGAGCATGTCAACAACTGCGCGACACCTTGCGGTGGATTCCATTGCTGCGGGGGATAGTTTAACTCTCCTCCTGTTGCGTGCTACTTGAATTATCTGCTCAATATTTAAACTGTTACCGTCAATCTGTAAATATTCCATCAGAGTTCTCCTGTCGATGGAATTTTTACAACCTCAAAAGTAATTCAGCAAGCACTTAATTGGTTAGTGTCCTAAAAATCTTTTTTAGTTTGATTGGCAATGAGAATGAGTCAGATAAATGAAGGGGAAAGAGAGCAGACTTCAGAATATTTAAATCAGTAGCAACCGGAGGTACCTGGTCTTACGAAACAAACGCTGAGGTTATCAGAAATCGTAGCGTCAGTATTGCAAACATAAGTGGTAGAATCTGCAGCGGATGTTCCTTTTATACCTGTTGAACTGCTTAAGCCGTTTTCTGCACCGCTATCCAACCATTGAATCAGGATATTTCCATCTTCAAAAAGGATGATTTCAAAAGTACCTGCAATAATTCCACTGGAATAACTGTAGTGATGCCAGTTGTCAAATTCGACAATAGTGCATCCTTGACCTGAAGAACCCCATGGGCATACGGAATAGTTCATTATGTAAGCTTTATCAATGGCATCAGGATTCAAGTCATCCCAGTATGCCGATACAAAGTTGTTATAAGTAGAACTTCCAACAGGGCAACTATTAGTATCAGAGCCAATGCCACTGTCGAAACTGATGAGCCCATTTGCACTTAAGTATATTTGATTCTTAGTTGTGCTGTAAAATGGAAGATCAAAGCCAATCGGATATGGTCCCGTTGAATTTGTATCGTCAAGGGTAGAAATTTCTGTAACTCCAATTTCGTTCTTAATTTCGATCCATGCGAAGTTAACGGTGTCATCAGTTTCATATACAAATTCGCAGGGGCTGTAATCTATGGCACTGCAATCGGAAGCACAAGTCGGGGTGCCTGCAAGGCCAAGATCAGAACATGCTGCACCATCAAGATTTTCTGAATCACAAACTTCTGTGCCTTCAATAACACCGTTGCCGCAACCACCCGTACACTCGGAAACACTAAGCGTACAGTTTTCGTTACAGCTCATATTTCCGCCTGTAAACCCATAATCACCGCATGTATCAGTGCCTAAATCATTGATATCACATTCTTCTGTTCCTTCTTTGACTCCGTTACCACAACCGTTAGTACAGGCAAGTTTATTATATTTACAATTGGTCCCACAACTGAGAGTGCCACCTGTAAATCCAAGATCAGTGCAGTCATTACCATTGAGTTCCATGCCATCGCACTGTTCTAAACCTTCAATTATATAGTTACCGCAAGTCGGTGTAATGCATGCGGAGGTATCATACCCGCTGCAATCAGGAAGGCAGGTGAGAATGCCGCCAAGAAAGCCCATTCCAATGGAGGTGCAGGTATTGCCACTCAGATTGGCGCTGTCGCAAACTTCAGGAGCATGAATGAACCCATCTCCACACATTGGTGCATTACATCCAGTAGTAACCCAACCGTCACAGGTAGAATTACAAGCCAGTGTGCCACTGAAGAACCCTTCTCCGATACTTACACAGGTGTATCCGTCGAGATCTGTGTCATCACAGAGTTCTGAACCGTTTTTGCTACCGTCACCGCATGCGGGAAGGTTGCATGAGGAGGTATCCCACCCGTTACATGTTCCATTACAGGCGAGAGTTCCACTCACAAAACCGCCGGGAACGCTTGTGCAAGAATTTCCGTTTAGATTTGTGCCGTCACAAAGTTCGAGACCTTCAATATTGTTGTCGCCACAGGGCGGAAGTGTGCATGCAGTAGTATTCCACCCGTCGCAGGTACCATTGCAAGTGAGAGTTCCACCGGTAAAGCCCTGACCAATACTTGCACAAGTATTGCCATCAAGGTTTGTTCCGTCGCAGGTTTCAAGACCGTGAAGCATGTTATCGCCACACGTGGGAAGAGTACATCCAGATGTGTCATAATCATCGCAGGTTGAATTGCAGGCGAGGGTTCCACCAACGAACCCGTGACCAATTGTAAGGCAACTTTCACCGTTCAGATTACTGCCGTCACACATTTCACCTGAATTGATCACATTATTACCACAAGTGAGGCAATTTGAAGTGTCAAACTGGCAATTTGAATTACATTGCAGAGTACCGCCAACAAAACCCTGTCCAATCGTCGTACAGTCCTGTCCACCCAAATCGGATTCTTCACAGGCTTCCAGACCATTAATTTCGCCATCACCACAGGTAGGTGCCGTACAGTCAGAAGCATTGTATGTACAGTTGTCCGAACATTTGAGGGTTCCACCGGAGAAGCCGAGACTTTCACAACTGGCTCCCGAAAGATCGTTACCATCGCAGTTTTCACCGGTTTCTTTAATGCCGTTTCCACACTGCTGACTTACAGTGATGCAGTTTGTAGTAATAAAACTTCCGCAGTTGGAAGCGCAACTCAGTGTTCCACCAGTGAAGCCTTGACCGATTGTAGTGCAGTCGTTACTGTTAAGGTCTGTACCATCACAGGTTTCCCCTGTGTCCAAAGTGCCGTTCCCGCAAGTTTCATTGGCAATGCAAGCGGTTGTTACAAACCCTGTGCAGGTCGCATTGCAACTGAGATCTCCACCAGTAAAATTACCCGGGACAGTGGTGCAATCGTTACTATTAAGATCTGTACCGTCACAGGTTTCTCCGGTATCCAGAGATCCGTTTCCGCAATTCAGATTTGTATTGTTACTGTTGTTAGTATTATTCGTATTATTATTGTTAGTATCATCGTCGTCATCGCAGGAAGCGAGCACCAGTGCAAAGCTCAATAAAAACATTAATTTAAGTATTGATTTCATGACAACTCCTTGAGGTTGTTTAAATAAAATTGAACCCAGCCTAATATTTGTTCGTGTCCTGTAATTCGCTACACGAAAAATTTCCAGAAAAATCCTGACGTATTTTCGAAGGAAATCGTAACGCAGGCCGATTTGCTTCGGAATTCGCATAAACGACTGTTTTCATCGAAAACAGTGAGAGTTCTGAGCTGGAAAACTGCGAAAATTTGAAAAGATCGTATTTCAGAACATTAACTATTTACTACAATATTTCCTGAAATCTACAAGCATAATTAGAAATTATTTTGATTTTTTATTGTTACACCGGATTGAAAAATCATGCTTTCAGGGAAAAAAATGATCAATCTTCGTCATCGTCGTCGTCATCGGGAGATTCGTACTCGGTAACTTCTGCCAGACCGGTTTTTTCAGCATAGTCATACTGACCTTCGATTATGTAACCCTGACCATTGATTGGATCGATGGTTTTTCCACGGAAGAGAATCCCTGTCGTGTTGTTATCCATTGTCTTGATTTCATCAAGGTAAACGAGAAACTCGCGTTTACTTAGTTCATTATCCCCAATTAAAAAGGGAATAGGAAGTTGCGTTACTTCTTTGGGGGCAGTCCAGTCATCAATCCGGGGCGTTTGCAGCCACAAAAACCGGCGTTCAGGACCGGAAAAAATTTTGAAAACTCTCTGTGTTTTAATTTGATATTGCATTAGTTCACCGGTGTGTGGTATCAGTTGCTGACTTTACGTGTGTATTTATAGCACATTAGTCATATTACTCAAAAAAGGGATTTCGACAAAGCGAAATAATTTTTAAGTTTAAAATGGGAGAACATTGAAATGACGAGAAAAAGCAAATTATTACTTTTTATTATGGCAGTTGCTCTAACATTTTCTGCCTGTGACAAATTCAAAAAGAAACTTGGGGACCGGTGCCTTAACAGTCGTGAGTGCGCAACGAACAGCTGCATGACTGTGGAGGGTCACAAACTTTGTACAAAACACTGCTCAACAGTTTCCGATTGCCCATCCGACTACGATTGCGTCGAACTCAATGTAAAGCGAGGGTATTCAGTTAACCGTGTAAAGGAAAAACACTGTATTGCTAAATCCAAACTTAAAAAGATGGACGAAGTATACTATAAAAACCTGAGGGAGAATTTCGAGAAAAAATGGAAGGATTATCTCGATAAAAATGCTGAGAAGCTCAGTGCTAAATCTACTAAAGTAATAGAAAACATTATGAAAAAACATGTTTTCCCTGTAGATGGAAACGAAAAGGGCGCGTATACGGTAATTGAACTGGCTGAATACGGAAACCTTCGGATGGACTCAATTATGGGCTCCAAAAAGAAATCTTTCAAGGCAAATAAAGATCACATAAAATGGGTTTTTATTCCGGTTCCTAAAGACACAGAAGACAGTAAAAAAGTTATTACGGTGGCCCTGATGGTTCATAAAAAGCTTGGAAATGATGAATTCTGGAGATGGCACAAGAAAATGGCAAAGAGTTGGAGTCGAAATAACTCAAAATTGGCTATCGAAATGGCTATTAAGGCCGGCATGGACAAAAAAGATTTTGTTAATCTCGAAAAACATGAACTCCGTAAAGTTGTAGATGAACTTCTTAAAGTTGCTGATACAGTCGATACAAAATCCGATTGTAACCTTGTTATTGACGGTTACATTTTCAAGGGTTATAAAGCCGTTACTGATCTCGAACGCATTGTTTACGATAGCCTTACAAAAGCCCTTTATGACAAGAGGGTAGTACTTCCCGGTGCAAAGAAAGCTCCTGCCGCAGACAACAAAAAGCCTGCTCCGGAAAAGAAAAAATAGTCAAACTCCGTAAGTTAGTTCGTGTAGTCTAAATCAAAATCTGTTAATTTCCGTGCAACACTTAAGTTCAGGATTGTCTATACCGTTTTCGGGTACTATACGATTGTATCGAAAGGCGAATGTCTTAAAACCCATGTGGTTGAGCAGGATGTAATTTGGCGGTTTTTTTTACGATTTTCACTGTAATAATTTTATTTTTCCTGGCGGGAATGGTTTTACTGCGCCATCTCTCAGATTATGAGAAAAAATGGATTCTTACGGTGCTCTTTGTGGCAATGATCATCCGCATGGGGTTGTCTTTTATATACATCGAATACATGGGAAAACCTGAACTTACTGGTCCGGATACTTTTCTTTATATAAGGGGAGGCTATGGAATAGTTGATAAATGGAACGGGCTTGATTACGATAAACGATATTACTCCTCGGAAAAAAAAATAACACACCCAGGCTATATCTACACGACTGCAATTTTTTATTTTGTATTCGGTAAGAATATGTCTGTACCTGCATATTTTAACGCCCTCATGGGTGTTCTGCTCATTATGCTGTTGGCAAGGCTTTTTCTTACAATTTTTGCCTGGGGAGTTGTAAAAACATTTGTTCTTATAATGGCCTTCTTGCCTTCTTCGATCATATGGAATGCTGCCATTTTAAAGGATACTACTATTCTTTTTATGGTCGTGGTTGCGTTTTATAGCTATTTCCAGGTGGTTTATCGTCATCGCCTATCATACATTCCCGGGGCAGTTTTACCCCTGGTTCCACTCTATTTCATTAGATTTTACATAGTTCTGGTTCTTATAGCTGTTTATTTGTTTTCAGTTTTTGTTAATATGAGTGGGCTTTCAATCCGAAAGACATTTCAGGGCATGGCGATTGCTCTCGGGATGATGGCTGTTCTATTTGCTTTCGGGTTGGGGCATGATGTGAGCAATGTTGTTGATAAACAGGTGAGCGTTGATCAACTTAATAAATATCAAAGGGGATTAAGTTACGGAAAAACGGAGCTTTATGAGGATCAGCATTATGAAACAGGGTTTGATATCATAAAGTATTTTCCCATTCGTCTCATTCATTTTCTTTTTTCACCATTTCCCTGGCAGGTGGTTTCTTTAAACTCTGCCCTGGGTGCTTTTGAAGTACCTCTTCTCTGGTTTTTATCGATTTTTGTAGTTCGGGGTCTGTTTTTCTGTCTCAGGCATCCGAGAGCAAGGGAATTTCTACCGATCATTATCTATTTCGTTTTTCTTACAGTGCTCTATGCAATTGTTGAAAGTAATATTGGCACTATTTATAGAATGCGTTATCAGATTCTACCATTTTATATTATTATGGCCAGCATCGGCCTTTCTCTGAGGAAGGCACACAGTCTTGGCGTAAATTCCGAGTATATCCTGTCACAGAAGATTCGGAATATTCCTGTCCAGGCTCATGCTTAACAATGGAAAGGTGATAAAATTTAATGATTTATTCTCTTGTTGCTGAAAGAATTAATTATCAGATGATTTTTATCCATATTTTTTGTACTAATGAACGCAACAGGACCACAAGGTCGGGAAATTAATATGTCACCTGATTTACAGGGCCCCTTTGACAGTGCATCTCCTTCGGGGAGCGGCAGCGGGCAAATAGACTGGAAACGAATTATACACATACTCCAGAAGTATTTCTGGGTTCTTATTCTTACTACCGGTGCCGCAACAACCCTCGCCTGGTTTGTTACAAAAAAGAAAACTCCGCTGTATAAAACTCATGCGACCATAGTAATTTCAAGTCAACTTCCCAGTTATCTTGGATCTCAGATAAAAACCAATCTTACGGAGCTTTCTGATGATTACTGGTATGCAAAAAGATACCTTGAAACACAGTTTGAAGTAATCAGATCCCGAAATATTAGTTATCTCACGGTGCAGCGTCTCGAAAGCAAAAAGGTATTTCAGATTCTTGGGCTTAAAAACATACCTGAACGGGCACCAAACACCGATGAGATGTCCGCGGCAGCAAACATTCTTAGAAGCTCTCTTTCTGTAATTCCGATACAGGACAGTCGGATAGTCCAGATTCAGGTGATAAGTCCCAATCCAGAACTGGCCCGGGATTTGGCTAATGCAGTTATGGAGACATACATCGACGAAAACCTCGAACGTCGTATTTCATCTACGAAGAGTGCCAGTACCTGGCTTGATAGTCAGTTGAAGTCATTGAAAGAAAAACTTGATGAAGCTGATAAAAAACTTCTGGATTTTCACATTAAAAATGGAATTTACGATGTGAATCTTGCGGAAAAAATGTCCCGTCTCACAAAAATTGTTGGTGAGCGAACACTTTATAATGAAAATGCAGAACGAAAAGCAGAGCAGTTAGCAGAAAAACTGAAAATATTTAAAAGTCTCCAGGCAAAAAATCCAGTGAACGATCCCCGTCTTGATTTCAGCGGTAAAGAACATATCTATGCGCTCAGAGCTGGTTATTACAGTAATTACCTTAAGTTGCAAAATGACCGCATTGAATTTCTTGAAAAGCACCCTCAGGTCATTCAAGGGGAAAAAAGCCTGAAAATAATAAGTGATAATATAACGAATGAAATCAAATTAATTGAGATCTCTATCGCCGCTGACTATCGCCTGAGCCTGAAAGTACTTGCCCGATCGCGTCAGGCTTTAGAGCAGGCCTTTACGGAAGCTCATTCCCTCGCTAAACTTGAGGTTGAACATGCGAAAATTAAGCGGGAAAGGGATGAAATTGCAAAGTTATACGACCTTGTTTTAGCCCGCCACAAGGAAACGGGTCTCGCGGAAGAACTCAAGACAAACAATATCAGGCCGCTGGACAATGCTATGCTGCCCCGGATGCCTTTCAGTCCGCGGCTTTCGGTTAATCTAATGCTGGGGTTTGCTCTCGGCATGTTCATAGGTCTTATGTTTCTGGTTCTATTTTATTACCTTGATAATACGGTTAAAAGTCAGGATGAACTGGAGATGTATCTTGGCTGTCCGTTCCTGGGATATCTTCCCATGCTTCCACCCCGTCCCGATGACAGGCAGAGCAGAGCTTATTACATTTTCAATCACCCTCGCAGCACCATTGCGGAAGCGATTCGTACTATCCGAACAAACATTGTTTTTGCTACCCCTGATAACCCAATAAAAACACTGATGATTACAAGTTCTATGCCCCTCGAAGGCAAGACGACCATATCCAGTTATATCGCTATTTCCATGGCTATGAGCGGAGAAAAAACACTGCTCATTGATGGTGATATGAGGAAACCAACCATACACAAGACTTTCGGCCAGAAACCGCAGCGAGGACTCTCATCCCTTATAGTTAAGAAATCCGAGGTTGAGGATTCAATAATTATATCTGACATTGAAAACCTGCATGTGCTCCCCTGCGGTCCGATTCCACCAAATCCCGCTGAGCTTGAGCAATCATCCAATTTCAAAGAGCTTCTGGAAAAACTCAAAGGTCTTTATGATAAAGTGATCATTGATACTCCTCCTGTTGGTCTTGTTACTGACCCTGTAATCATAGCTCAGGTTGTAGACGCCGTATTAATAGTAACACGCCACGGCCGCAGTACCAGACCTGCCATACGTTATACACGTCGTGCCATGTCCGGAAAAGCGCGAATCATAGGCAGTGTAATGAACTATGTCGATTCATCCAAGTGGGGCTCCAAGGCTTATTACTACGGTGGAAGTCGAGGTGGGTATTATACGTACAGTTATGGTTATCATCGAGAAGAGGATGAAGCCAGTACTGCCGACACTCCGGAACCCGAAGATAAGAAAAAATCCAAGTCCTGAAATCTGGTATCTTCGCCCTTTGAATTCGCGTTTTTATTGGAAATTCCATAATACATCCTTCCGAACATTATTTTTTCTCCCGTAGTGCCGGATCTAAGTGGCTAATACTTCAATGTTTTTAAAAACGAACAAATGTCAGGTTTTTTCCTCCGGGGATTTTGTTTGAATTTTCCCCTCAAATAAATATTGTGGCACCCGGAACCGATGCATCGGACTTGATTGTCCGGATTGTGAGAATCAGTATGAGTGATATGGAACTAGGTGATCTTTTTGCACTTCTGGAAAAAGGCAACGATTCTTCTCCTGCCGGGGAAGAAATCGAAACTACGATTTCTGAAGAAAAGCCCAAATCTTCTCCTCCAAAGGAGAGAAGAACAAAAGCTGATGAAATGGGAGAAAAACAGCGAAGCATTTCCATCAGTGAGTTCTTTGCTAAAAATAAACAACTTTTAGGTTTCGATTCACCAGTCCGTGCATTGATGACAACGGTTAAAGAAGCTGTTGATAATGCACTGGACGCCTGCGAAGAAGCCCATATTCTTCCCACTATTTTAGTTGAAATCGAACAAATTGGGGATGAAAGACTTCGAGTTGCTGTGCAGGATAACGGTCCTGGTATTGTAAAAAGTCAGGTTCCGAAAATTTTTGGTCAACTTTTATACGGCAGTAAGTTCCACTCCCTCAAGCAATCCCGGGGACAGCAGGGAATCGGAATCAGTGCAGCGGGTATGTACAGTCAGTTAACTACCGGAAAACCCGTGCGAATTACAAGCCGAATTGGTCTTGAACACCCCGCACACCACTTTGAACTTCTTTTGGACCTGCAGAAAAATCGTCCCAACGTTATTAAAGACCTCATAGTTGAATGGGAAGAGCCCCATGGAACCAGGGTTGAACTGGAAATCGTTGGCGTGCATAAAAGCGGGCGTCACAGCGTGGATGAATACCTTGCCCAGACCGCTGTAGCAAATCCACATGCGGAGATTTTCTATGTGAATCCAAAACATGAACGAATGCACTTTCCCCGCGTTTCTCAGGCGCTGCCCCGTGAACCGAAAGCTGTGCAGCCTCATCCCCATGGAATTGAACTGGGTCTTTTTATTAAAATGATTCGCGAGACGGAAACCAAGCGTGTGGGTTCTTTTCTTCAGACTGAGTTTTCCCGGGTAACTCCCAAAGTTGCTCAGCAGGCATGCACCGCCGCTGGACTTGATGTGGGAAAGCGACCATCCAAACTTTCTCCCGAAGAAATTGAAACCCTTCACCGGGAACTTGGCAATATTAAAATCATGGCTCCCTCAAGTGATTCCATTGTACCCATCGGTGAGGTGCTAATGCGACGCGGTCTCGGGCGGCAGGTAAACGAAGCAGAATTTTACGTTTCCAAATCCCGACCTCCGCATGTATATCGTGGAAATCCTTTTGTAGTGGAAGCCGCCGTCGCATATGGTGGTGAATTACGAGGTAATGTGGAAACCGGTGATATGGATGATCTTACCATTGCCGGTGTAAGCCTTGATCCTGAAAAAACTATAAGTGCAGCACTTCTGGATCTTCCAAGTTTTACACGAAAAAAAGTGGCGGATTTATGTGATAAAACCGGCGTAGGTACCCGAACAAGGGTGAAAAATCTGACGGCGGAAGAACTGGAAAGTCTTCGTCGTACATATAATGATTTTGTTAAAAAAGAGGCTTCCTCATCTCCTGCTCAGATTATCCGGCTTGCAAACCGGGTTCCCCTTTTATACCAGTTAAAAGCCTGCGCCATTTCCCGTGCGGTTATGGAGCTCAACTGGAAACGTTACGGCATCAACCAGCCAAAAGGCAGCTACCCTCAGGGGCCCGTTGTGATAATGGTGCATCTTGCCAGCGTCTGGGTTCCTTTTACATCGGAATCAAAAGAAGCTGTGGCTCACTTTCCCGAAATTATTGAAGAAGTAAAACTTTGCCTTCAGGAATGCGGTCGTGAACTTGGGAACTATCTCTCACGAAAAACCAAACTAAAAGCAGCTCAGGAGCGGCGGGATATTTTTGTGCGTTATTCCAGTGAACTTGCAAGGGCCCTGTCAGCAATTACCGGGGAAAATGTTACCGAAATCAATCAAGCCATTGAAACTGCAATGGAAAACTTCACCACTGCAAACTACGAAGTAGAAAAACCTGTGCTTGATGATACTGGGGAGCCTACTGTATGGTCCGATGACGCGGAGGATTCAGATGATGATTCCGGAGTAAAAGAACGGAAAAAATCGGATTCTTCCGGGGATGAAGACGGTGAAACGGGCGATGGCGAAGAAGATGTTACTTCTGACGTAGAAGACAGCGAAACTGACGACGAAGACAGCGATGACACGGATGAGGGTTCTCTGTTTTCATCCAAATACCTTAATTATGATGACGAGGACTAGAAATGAAAAGAAATAACCCTCGAAGTATAGATGTTTTACGTAAAATCGTTGTGATGGCTCATGAAGCAATAAATGATTTCAAGGCCTTGCGTAATCCAAACCTGAATATTCCCATCCGATCCCTTTCCAACATAAATTTTGATGAGGAAAGGCGCATGATCGAAATGGGGGATAAAACTCAGGAACGTATTTTCTTCCATCAGGGAATGAGTAAGAAGTTCATGCAGACTTTCTTAGTTGCGAACGCCTGCACGGAGCTATTAAAAGTAGAGAAAACAACGAGTATCCGTGATCTTTTCTACATGACAAAACACACGCTTTCCCGGGGTGAAAACACATTCGACGATCAGGCGGAATCGGATATTATAATTGAAGATCTTGAAGTTACTCTCGGAGCTCTACGTGAGGAACTGCATCTTTTTGCCTCAAACCGTGGCACCATGGTCGGTAACCTTACTTTAGTGGACAGTGGTGACACAATCAATGCCCGCCGAATTGGCTCCGGGGGTTGGGGAATTCCCTCCATTGTAGAAGAAGATGTCATTAAATTTAAAGACTGTGATGCAAACTACATTCTCCTCATCGAGAAAGACGCCGTTTGGCGTCGCCTTAACGAGGACAAATTCTGGCGAAAACATGGCTGTATTATGATTCAGTCTCAGGGGCAAACCTCCCGTGGTGTTCGCCGTCTTATCCGCCGAATGCACGATGAACTCAATCTGCCTGTTTACGTTCTCGTGGATAACGATCCCTGGGGACTTTACATTTACAGTGTTATCAAGCAGGGAAGTATCAATCTCGCTTACGAATCCGTGCGCATGGCCATTCCCGATGCCCGTTTCCTTGGCCTAAGTTCCTTCGACCGCGAAAAATTCGATCTTCCTGACGTTGTTACCATCAGCCTTGATAAAAATGACGAAAAGCGTGCTAAACAGATGCTTGCCTACCCCTGGTTTAAAGACCAGAAGTGGCAAAAAGAATTGAAGAAACTCCTTGATTCACGCGTTAAACTCGAACTCGAAGCTCTCAGTGCAAAGGGGATTTCCTTCATCTCCGAAAATTACCTTCCGGACAAAATCGAAGGCGCCGACTTCCTTTGCTGATTTTAATATCTTCAGTTCATTTTGCATAAATTCTTGTAATTTTGACAAAATCCTGACATTTTTTGAAGTTTATACATTGAAAAACAAAATTCTACTGATATGACATAGTTGAAAAAGGTGTTGTCATGAAAAGGGTTTTGTTTTTCTGTCTTTTTATTCTTTGTGCCTGCGACAATCCCACTGAAGCAGCAAATAACAACAATACAAATGATGCAGGGCAACCGGACGCTGATACTGTCGATTCTTCGCACGATTCCGACATCACAGATTCCGATACAATCGAATATACAGAAGAAGTATGGCCTGTACAGCGAGTTTACTTCCGTACAGCAAGAAGATCTTTCAACCGTCGTTACTACGTCGCCCTCGAGGAAGGTAAAATCTGGGTAAAACCAAATGAAGAGATGACCGGGGAAACTGGAGAATGGGAAATTCTCGGTTCAACAGGGAAACCAGAAGGCAACTCATCTTCGTTTCCGAATTTCGGTGTTCCCGATGAAATCACTTCAATATCAGCCGATGGTGTTCATCTCATGGCCATTTCAGCCGACGGTAATTTTTACAGGGGAAGCGATCTGACGACTGATGTCTCATCATCCTTCATCTGGACGGATTCCTGGGGCGGTGTCATGGCGGATGGTACAGGAATGGTAACGGAATTTCCCATTTCAAATGGTTGGTCTGTTTCAGATTCTCATCCATTTGGGGTTGAATATTACACGGATATTGACGGGACAAATCACAGTGTCGGTCTTGGGGTAGCGCATGTATACAGACTGGGTGAAGATGGTCACTCGATTTATTGGAACGACTGGTGGCTCCCCAATGACTGGTCCAGGCAGATTTGCGGACCATTGAGAAGCACCGTGGCCATGGCCAACATTAGCGTGAGTGCCTCAACCATGTTTGTGATTCTCGAAAATGGGCACATGTACACCCGTTTGTATGATTTCGACACCGGGGGAGAAAACTCACTTCTGGAATACTCGTATATAATTCAGGGACCTTCAGGTACTACCCGCAAACTTCCGTCGGAAGACTGGCTAAAGCAGCCTGAAATAACCGATGGATCAATTACCCGACGAATTACGATATTCCAGACGGGAAAGGGAAATGCTGCTCGAATATTGAGAGTTGAGGGTCGCCAGGGTGGAGCAAACGGCTTTTTCCAGAAGGAAATCTTTGCGGATAACTGGACTTTTGTTTCGACGGATCTCCCCATGTCCGGACCGTTTCTTGATGCAACTTTCGTTCAAACGATTCCTCCGTCGGACTACAGTTTATCAGGCACCATTACGAAAAATGGAAAAACAGTACAAATCGAACTTGAGAACTTCAACATGATCTGCTCACCGGCACGGGCAAAACTGTGGGTAGATGGCGAGCTTGTGACAGAAAATGGTGGCTCTACATTTTATCTCGAATTCCACCATGTTCACACAATGGTTGATAATATAAGGCCCAGAGATTACTGGCTTTCAGGGATGACTGGAAAAATTCAGGCCGCTTTAGTCATTAATAGCCGAGTAGACAACGTGGATAATTCTGCAATACGCAACTATCTCGATGACTTTTTTACAAATCAGAAAGTGATTAACTTTGTGGGATACGCTGGGCTTTATTCACTTCAGGCTGATGAAATTCCCTGGGACATGCCTTTCCGGGTGCCCGGCAATGAAAAATCATTTCTTACGGGTTTCACAATTACTCTGAACTGACTGGAGTCAAATTTGTAAAATGACGACTTTATTTTTTGCAACGGCTATCATGCTTGTTTCCGGTCAGAATTCTTACCGGGTGGGGATCGATTTTGATGCAGGCCTGATACCCCTTTTCAACGTTGATAATGGCACATTCACAAAGGGGAAGTTTTCACCTGGGTTTACTCTTCAAGTTGAAAAGATCCTCACGGACCGATACAGTGCAGGTCTTACTTCCGCTTTTATGTGGATTTCCTCAAAGAATTCCGAAAAGCCCAGATTCATTACTTCGCAGATGGTCTCCGGTTCTGCTGCTTTTCGTCTTCACGAAAACATTTTTCTACTTCTTTCCCTTGCGGCAGGTCTCAGTATCTGGCCGGAAGATCCCGATGACAATCTGAAACTCGGGACGGATTTATCGAAAACCAGGTTCGGGTGGAGTTTCAAAGGCAGTCTTACCTTCGCGTATCGTTTAAATCATCGCTTCTGGGCCCACCTGGGAGCATCTTATTTTGTATCAAACACAACTGGTGACAACACAAGCGTCGTTTTTGATACCACTACGCTTATCGCTGGCTTTAAAACTACTTTCTGATTCCCCTTCTGAAAAAAATAAAAATCCAACTTGTATTTTACAAATATGACAGTAAAATTTATTCCGGATATCCGGAGTATGATATGAAAACATTCCTGTCAGTTATTACATCACTGGTTTTGTTAACTTCCTGTATTGATGACGGCCCTCAATGTGGCAACGGTCTTGTTGAAGGAGATGAAGAATGTGATGGGAGTGCCTTTCCACGTAATAAATCGTGTACTTCCTGGGGTTTTAACGCTGGTGAACTGCGCTGCTCTGGTGACTGCAAAATAGATCTGTCCGGATGCAGTGCCCACTATTGCGGCGACGGCGTAGTCGAAGGTAACGAAGAATGCGATGGAGATTATACCATTGTAAATAATGATTGTCGGGAGTTTGGTTACAACGGTGGATTTTTACACTGCTCAGAAACATGTACTCTCAATTATTTTGAATGCGAATTATACGGTGTCTGTGGAAACGGCATCATTGAAGGCAACGAGGATTGCGACGGAACTGTACAAGAATTGACGGTATGTGAAGATTACGGGTACCGCTCAGGGGTTTCTCCCGAATGCAATACCGACTGTACCCTTGATTTTACTCCATGCGAAGAAGCAGGCAGTTGCGGAGACAACATTCGTCAGGAAACCTGGGAAGAATGCGACGGTTCGGACTTCGGTGGTGAAAGCTGCAGCGATTACGGCTGGGATCTCGGCGCATTACTGTGTGATGGCTGCAGCCTAAATTATTACTATTGTCGTGATGTTTTCACTTCCATTGATGCCGGTGACAGGCACATTTGCGCCACGGATTCAAGCGGTCGTTTATACTGCTGGGGCAATAACCTGGTTGGTCAACTTGGTACCGGAAATACTAGCGATCGATATTGCGTCTACCCTGTAACATCCGAAACAGGATGGGCTCAGGTGTCCGCTGGCGATTCATATTCCTGTGCCGTGAAAACTTCCGGAGAGCTCTACTGCTGGGGTCAAAATTGGTTTGATAAACTCGGTATCGGATACTCGGAAGGAAACCGCAATGTCCCAACCCGCGTAGGCACAGACTCCGACTGGGCCCAGGTCAGTTGTGGCGTAACCCATACCTGTGCCATAAAAACTGACGGCAGCATGTGGTGTTGGGGTGGTTCCAATAATAATGCATGCCTTGGTCTCGGTAATGGTCCATGGATGTCTGTGCCTACCCGTGTGGGCACATCAAATGATTGGGTTTTTGTAGCAACGGGCAATGGGTCCTCCTGCGGTATTAAATCAAACGGTTTTCTCTATTGCTGGGGCTCAAATTACGGTGGTTCTCTGGGTACTGGAGACAGTTATGCTTATTACACGCCGGAATTTACGGGCGAACTCAACATGGCCTTTGTTACGTTGGGTGACAGGCATGGGTGTGGTATAAAAACCGATGGACGTCTGCTTTGCTGGGGCTCAAACAGTCTTGGCCAGGCTGGTGGTACAACTTCAAATTATACTCCAACCCATATAAATACTGATCTTATCTGGTCACACGTTTCTGCAGGATATGAACATACCTGTGGCGTCACAACTTCAGGTGATCTATACTGCTGGGGCTCAAACGCGAATGGTGAACTTGGAAGCGATACCATCTCCTATTCACCCACTCGCATTTTCCGGGGCAGTGGATACACAATGTCCGCAACGGGCGAGCAGTTTACATGTTCATGGCAGTCCGAAGGCTTCATCTGGTGTCATGGACGCGGCACCGATGGCCAGTTGGGTAACGGTACAAACGATAATTCAAAACTCCCCGTTGAAGCTCCATATTGAGAAAGTATTAAAATGCCAAAAGTCAGAATTTCAGCTGTCATATTTGCGGTTTTAGCCATAGCAAGTTTGCTTCTTGGCGCCTTCTCCAAGGAATGGCGCTATCGTTTTTCAAAAAGAACCGATTCCGGAACAACACTGGAATACCGTGAAGGCTGGGGTCTTTCCGGCGCCACAGTTTGTATTAAATGCCTTCTTGGTTGCACTCAGATCCATGGTGAACGAAGAGCTTGTGAGACAATCACGTACAAAAAACACGTGAAGTTACTGGAAATCCGCTATGATCGGCTGCGCAAATACTTCTGGGAAGACTCACAGGACATGAAACGCCTGAAAAAGGAAATAAAAACCTTTGATAAAATCCGCATCCTCGGCCCTGTCTTAAAGTATACAACCCTTGCGGGGGTTTTCCTCTCCGTTTTCTTTATTGTTCTTGCCTACCTTCATAAAAAGAAATTTCCCCGACTTGTTCCCCTTATTTCCGGAATATTTTTTACCTTTGCACTGCTAACGGGTGCGGTGATTTTCATTGTCTGGACGAAAACGCACCATGCTCCTAAAGTCACGTTCAGTGCCTTTATTCACATCGCCGGATCCCTGTTTCTCGCCGTTTCTGCTGTCTGTTTGTACATTAAACCCTCTGACCCCTTCGCTTCCGTAATGAACCAACTGAAAGATTAAAAGTGTATATTGATATTGGATGTTACGACCAGGCCCCTGCGTGCCTGTTAAAAAATCAGGCAACAGGAAATCAGTAGCAGGAACAGGACAATCAGGGTCTCTTCCCTGAAGCGGCACTATAGTATTATTCCGAAACTGTTCGTCAGAATCGACGTCGGAGGATGATGGCTATCAGGCTAAACAGTATATATATCGGTATGTTGTGTGTTTTTGATTGGGTCGGTGATTTGCATGAGCAGCCGTCGGAAGAACCGGCGTTTTCAAGCCAGGTGGAAAAGGCAGGACCTGATTGTTCCGATGAAGCAGCACCTTCAAAACAAAAAGCACCGGAGTCGGGACTTGAATCACGCAATCGCCCATCATAATCATAATCCGAAGTATGGGCAGCGGTGCCGGCATTGATTGCTGGAGAATCCGCCGTCAAGTGAAAATCCGAAGAGGAAACAAACCCGGCTTCCCCTTCAGAATCCAGGTATGTGTTTCCTTCGACGGTGAAATCAAAGTCTCCGAAATGAGTTTCAAACGCTTCCCCGGGGTCGACAATCAGATTATTTGTAAAACGGTTTCCTGCCGCAAGGGTAGAGTGCATCCTGATTCCGTCACGGCCGGGTCTTATAATGGTGTTGTGTTCGAAAATAAACGGCGGCTGGGCCGTTTCCGTACGATCCTGACAATTTATGCCGTCACTGCCTGTTTCATAAATAATGTTGTTGTGAATATGTGCACCGCCCCATCCCAGCCAGAAGATGCCGATACCGGGCCCCGAAGCAATGAAATTCCTTGTGATTTCACCGCTGGTACCGGAGCCGATCTGAATACCCTGATTCTGATAAGTCTCGTTTTCCACGGCAAAATTCCAGACGATATTTCGAGCAATAAGCGCTCCGGAAATAACGGCGCTCATCTGAATGCCGTCAAGATCCGTATTTTCGATGATGTTATCCGTTACAGAGATGTTTCGCATGGGGTGACCGCGCAAAATGACCTGCTGGCCGTCGCAGGTGTATTCCCTCTCGGGATAAAAAGTATAACCGATGTAAAAACCTTCACCACCCACATGGTGAATGTAATTATGGTGAAAGTGGCAATTTTCCTGAGTGAAATATGTGAGATCCACCTCGTCGCAGGAAGGATCGGTCTTGCTCATGATGCCTGCAAACCCCGCGTTGTGTATTTCAATGTGGTCAACTTCAAAATCCGTACTGAAACTTCCGATGGCAAGGCCCTGAGCTCCGCTGCGGGAACCTGTAACTTCAATACCGTATTCAAAATCACTGTGGCCAGTACCTGTCAGATGGAAGTATTTTCCGTTATTTATGGCAAAACCCACTCCGGCATCGGGAGATCCCGTGCGAACTTTGCCGTCGCAGTTTATAATTGTGATATAGTTCGATGCACTACCGGAAAAGTTTGAAATAACAAGATCCGGACGATCTCCGGCCATGATACAGACTGTCTCTCCCGGTGCCCATGCGCTTCCATCAACGCGGTTTTCTCCGAGTTCAATGCGGTGATCGCAGTTGCAGTCCTGAGCCCGGGCAACTTTTGCAAAGCCCAGTTGGATGAAAATAAGCACAAACAAAGTCATTGTAAGCTTCATGATAATCTCCCAGTAACTACATCGTATCAAAAAGCAAAAGCAAAAGCAAAAGCACCGATGTTTTTAAAACGGGGAAGCAGGGAGGTAGGAAGGCAGGGAGGAGGGGAAGCAGGGAAGCGGGGAAGCAGGGAAGCAGGGAGGTAGGAAGGCAGGGAGGCAGGGAAGCAGGGAGGCAGGGAATTGAAGTGCAGGAAACAGACAATCAGTTTCAGTAATTCTTAAAAATCAGAGTTTCAGCTTGTAAATTGGAGATTTCACATTATTTTGCACGTTTGTGTCCGTGCCTGTATTGGTGTTCGGGGATAAAAGGAGTTATTGATGGATATGGAATTTGATACCACTGGGCTTAAGAAAGTCAAAAGCGGTTTTGTGGCCATTTTGGGCAGGCCCAATACGGGGAAATCCACGCTGCTTAACGCAATTGCCGGTCGTAAAATTGCGATTACGAGTCCGAAGCCACAGACGACGAGGGAAAATATTACCGCCATATATAATGATGAAGAGGTGCAGATTGCCTTTATCGATACGCCGGGGTACCACAGTGGGGCAAAGAAGCTTAACCGTTACATGGTTTCCCAGTCTATAAACTCAATTTCCGATGCGGATGTGGTTGTTATTGTTACTGATCCTTCATCTAAGGAAGATGAATTCCGTAAATTCGGAGCTCTGGAACTTGCGGAAAAGGCCCTTGAGCTTTCAAAGCCGGTTATTATTGTGCTCAACAAGTCCGATAAGAAAAAGCAACGGGAGGGGATGCTTCCGGTGATTGGAAAATGGTCAACAGTGCCGGGAATCGGTGCGGTTATTCCATTAAGCGCCATGACCGGAGATGGAATTGATATTCTGATTAAAGAGATTTCAGTTCACCTCAGTGAAGGTTTTGCCTATTATCCCGAGGGCATGGATACGGATCGCTCCGACGAGTGGATTGCGGGAGAAGTCATCCGGGAAACCATTATTATGCTTGTAAGTCAGGAAATTCCTTACAGCATTGGAACAAAGGTTATTTCCTGGGAGGATAAAGGCGATAGCGTGCGCATGGAAGCGGATATATTTGTTGAGCGCGACAGCCAGAAGGCTATTATCATAGGAGCAAAGGGCTCCATGGTTAAAAAGATTGGTGAGTCCTCACGAAAAAGCCTCGCAGGGATTTTCGGCAGGGATTTTCATGTTTTTCTGAATGTTAGAGTTGAGCCCGGTTGGACGGATTCCAGCCGAGGTCTTATAAAATTGGGGTATGAATAATGGCTCTGCCGATAATTGCTATAGTTGGAAGGCCCAATGTGGGCAAAAGTACACTGTTTAACAGGATAATCAAACAGCGACGCGCTATTACCGAGGATATTCCCGGTGTAACGAGGGATCGCATATACGGTGAAGCTCACTGGGGTATTCGACGTTTTCGCATCATCGACACCGGTGGTCTGGACAGTGCTTCGGAAGAAAGCATGAAAAAATCCATAGCTTCTCAGGTTAAAGTTGCCATTGATGAAGCTGATGCGGTGCTCTTCATCGGCGATGGCCGTGATGGACTCATGCCGGAAGACCGAAATATCATTGAATACCTGCGAAAAATTAACAAACCGTTTGTTGTGGCGGCCAATAAACTCGATTCCGAGCGGGCGGACGTGAAAAGCGTGGAATTTTTTGAAGCGGGTGTGGAAAAGGTTTTTGCCATTTCTGCTACTCACGATCGTGGAGTAAGCGAAGTTCTTGATGAACTCATGACTCTGATTCCTGAAACGGAGGATGAGCCGCTGCAAAGGCGTGAAGATGCTCCCGTGCGAATTACTTTTCTCGGGCGACCTAATGCGGGTAAAAGCAGTATTATCAATAATATACTTGGTTCGTCGCGCATGCTTGTGGATGATGTTGCAGGGACGACCATCGATAGCGTTGAAGTGCCGTTTGTATACGATGGCAACGAATTTGTGCTTGTTGATACGGCAGGAATGCGGCGAAAGGCTAACATCGAAAAGGATCTTGAGAAGTTGGCAATTGGTCGCGCTATAAGTGCCCTGGAAAAAAGCGATGTTGTTGTAATCATGATTGATTCCACACTGGGAGTTCATGATCAGGATGCAAAACTCGTGAATCTGGCGGTGCGGCGGGGAAAATGCCTTATTGTTGCGCTCAATAAATGGGACCTCGTGAAGGGAACAGAGCGGGAAGCGGCAGTCATGGAAGAACTGGAGATGAAAATGCGGTTTGTTCCATGGGCTCCGGTTATTGAAACCAGCGCCGTTACGGGCCGTGGTGTTCGCCAGCTTTTCAAAGAAGCAGTTTCTATTCATAAACAGTGGAATACACGCGTAACTACTGGTATGCTGAATCGTTTTATGGAAGCAGCAATTGCCGCCAAGGCTCCACCATTCGTGGGTAAGCGGATGCTGAAGTTCTATTATGTCACTCAGGTGGAAGTGCGGCCGCCTGTGTTTATCGTTCATGCAAACCGGCCAAAAGATATCCCCGAATCCTATCGGCGGTACATTATCAACCGATTGCGTGAAGAATTCGGATTCCGCGGGGCACCGATACAGGTGTTTTTCAGGTCCAGCCATGAATCAAAAGAAAAAGAATAGTCTGCTTATTGCAATTGCCGTTGCGATGATTTTTGCCTCATGCGGCAAAAAGCCCGTTGTAAAAGTTCAGGCACAGAGACTTATACTGAAAAAAATCAGTTTGAAGGAGCTTGTGGTGGATATGAGGTATGAAATCTCCAATCCCCACAAGGTTGCGATCACAGTCAAGAAGGTAGATCAGGTGTTCTCCCTCGACGGAGCGAAGGCTGCAGAGGGTAAACTGGTTGATGAAATACAGATTCCCGCCGGGGAAAGCCGCAATATTGACGTGCGAATGAACGTGAAGTTAGGGAAATCATTTAAAAATACGGCAAAACTGTTAAGTGGCGGGGAGCTGCCTTATTCTCTCAAAGCTGACATTGAAATGAAGACTTTTATCGGGACGGAAAAGCGAAAACTCCTGCGTGAGGGTTCTTTCCGCCTTCCTATAGCAATCGGTAAACAGCCCGTTAAAATCAAAAACATTGCACTGAGCGGGGATAAACTGAAGCTGGAGATCGTCGTTGCCGTTCCTCTTCCGCGAAAGCAGAAAATGTCCACTACCTGGGCGAAATACAGTTTTACAATTGAAGACTCAGTGATTACCGAAGGTAAAGTAAAACTTGAATCCGACGGTACAAAGGATTTTCAGGATGTTACAATTCCCATTTCCTGGCCCATGAACAAGGGGCTTTCCTGGGGTCCGAAACTTCTCACCACCGGCGTTAAAACCCGTTTCAAACTCAACTTCGACATGGGCAGCGAAACGGAATTCGTTATCGATCACAAAGACAAAATCGGCATAAACAAGTTAAAAAACCTCCTCCCGGGAATGTAAGCCCCCTTTCCTGAGTAAAACAATCGAAATCCAAAGTGATTGCGAATTACTAATAGTTGTGATGAAAACAAGTACTTTTCCCGTTTCGATCCTTTTATTTCGCAAGTGGTCTATAGGTGCGAAAATTATTTCTCACTGTTTTTGAGGTTCCGGATTTCTACCATTACTTTTTCGATAATCTTTTCAGATGTTTCTTTGCAGGAAGGTTCTTTGAGCAGGTTGTCAAATTCCACGGGGTGACCAATTCGCACGGTGATTTTCCGGAAGAAACGTGGAAAACTGCGGCCAATTGGGAGAACATCGTTCATACCTTCTATATAGATGGGGATGCATCTGGCACCGGTGTCATGGATGAGTTTGCCGGTTCCTGGGCGACCAGTGCCGACTTCCCCCGACCGGGATCGGGAACCTTCAGGGTAAATGAGCATTGTGGAGGCTGTAAGGGCGTTTTTCATGTTTTCGAGGGCTTCGAAATCATGTTGACCACGGCGTACAGCTATGCATTTCCACATGCGGGAAAAGAAACTCTGAATGGGATTACGGAAGAAGTTTTCCTTTGCTGCCGGGTGCCAGGGAATCAGAGTAGGACGCAAAAAGAGGGCAGGGAAGGAGATCACAGTGCCGATTAGAAAGGAGTCAATCATTGACTGGTGGTTGGAGAGAAACAGAGTATTTTTCTCGGCACGGAGATTTTCCTTCCCCACTATGACCGTACGGTTCAGCAGAAAAAAGAAGATCCAGGAGATAAAGCTGACCGTAAAGAGGAAGAAATAACTGAGAATGAATGTGAAAAAGTTGAAGAATACCGCCGGTTGACGACGAATATGTATATATGTTTTGGAAAGGGCCTGAGTTACTCGCTGCATGATTACCTCTTTTGCTTTCGCTGAATTCACCGCGGAAAGGCGGAAGCCCAGTTTGCAAGTACGAGGCCACAATTGAATTTAAAGTAATATCTATTTGATATGATACGTGTAATTAGTAAAAGAGTATATTGCGCGAGTAATATAATAATTAAGAGGTACATTAGTAATAAGTAAAAATATATGTAATTACAGATATTTAGTCATACAGAATGAACGGGAAATATTTTACGCACTGCAATACTCCTGTCATAACAAATTAACCAAATACTATTAAAAAAAGTGATTGTTAGACTTGTCTAAAAAGGAAGAAGTACTAAAATAAGCATTGGCTGATAATTACATCAGACGTAAAGCAGACGTCTTAGTAATGATATTTGCTGAGTATATTAAAGTCCTGTGAGATTTTTGTTCACGTTGAACTTCAGTCATTAATTTGCTTGCAAGATGGCATTCATTTATCTATTCTACCCGCTGGGAGTTTGAACATGCGTTCTAAATTTTTGCTTTTATCAATAATTACAATGTTTTCTTTCTTATCATGTCTCAAAGAAACGGACAGTCCGGATCTTCGCGGACATGATGTGGAAGTAACTTTCATACATACGGCGGACTGGCACAGCCGGCTTTTGCCTTATTATCTGGAAGTCGGGGAAACGGATAAAGCCCTCGGTTTAAATGATAACTCCAGCGGTGTTGAAGTTGTCGGTGGTGCCGCTCGCGCCGGTACAATTATCAAGCGTATCCGTTCCGCTGGCGGTCGAGTAATTCATCTCGATACCGGTGACGTTTTTCAGGGTGCACCGATTTTCAATGAGTTTCTCGGCGAAGTTGAATTCCGCATCTACAGCCATCTGAAAGTTGATGCTTTTGCCGTGGGTAACCACGAATTTGACATGGGTGTTACGAACTTTGTGAATAAAGCTAATGAGTGGGCTTCATTCCCCATGCTTAATATCAACTATGCTTTGGAAAACCCGTACTACCCCGGGGCCAGTCCTCTTGGTGCCATTACTTACCCTTATCAAATCGTAAATGTTCAGGGTCTGCGTGTGGCAATCATTGGAGTTGGTAGTCTAGGCTCTATTGTTTCCATGTACGAAGGCGGAAACTCTCTCGGTATTACTCCTATCGATACCCTTGATATTACACAGTTTTATATTGATTGGCTACGTCCCATTTCTGATGTCATCGTTATTTCCAGTCACCTCGGCCTGAGAGCTGAAAAACAGATGGAACGTGGAAGTGAAGATCAGGTTCAGGATGATGACCCTGATTGTGTTGGTGATAGTTGTGCTTCTAATGATCTTTGCGTAAGCAATCAGCGCCTTGTTGGCGATGAGCAACTTATCGCAAACACCGAAGGTATCGACGTATTCTTCGGTGGACATCTGCATATTGTGTTATCTCCCCCGGAAGTAGTTGATGATTGTACTCCGGATCTGAGTTGCCCTGAACTCATTGACGAAATGGAAAAACGCGGTTGTCTCGTTGCCCAGCGCGATCAATATGGAAATGCCACTTCATACACTAAAACAGGTTCCCGTAAGGTTCCCCTTATGCACTCTGGGGCATTTTTGAAGTTCATCGGTCAGATGGATACGGTTTTCGGAATTCCAGAACTTGATTCTGCCGCAACTCCCAACGATATTGAACGACATCGCATAAACGGATGGGAACTTAAAGCTTTCCGTCAGATTATGCACCCCATGAACGAATCTGTGCCTCTTGATCCCGACATCGAATGGATTTTAGACCAGTATCGTCCGGAACTGTACCGTCGTCTGCCCCTTACCCGATACATTGCTTATGCACCTGTTAAAATCCGTCGTTTTGCAACAGGTTTCGGCGATAGCGCTCTTGGAAACCTTGTCAGTACAGCAATTCAGGTACGCAGGCGTATTGAAACAGATTTCTCCCTTACAAATACCCTCGGTATTCGTTCCGATATCGAAGCGGGCCCTGTTTCCATTGAAACCATGTATAACGTTTTCCCCTTTGAAAACACTATTACAACGCTGACTCTTTCAGGATCTGAAGTTAAAGCCCTTCTTGATTACGTGGCACTCCGTTCTTCACGGCGCGGATGTCAGGCTCAAGCTCAGGTTGCCGGCGTCACCATGGTTATGAACTGTAATGATCATGTTGTGTTCCCCTATAAAGATGAAGGAAGTTTTGAAACTGCTCATCGCATTACCATTGGTGGCAGTCGTCTTACGGATCCGACCAATTTTGGGATAGATGACACGTCTAAAAAACCCATGTGCAGTTATGACGGTGTTCGCTGCACTTCCGGTACGGATTGTCCTGATGATATTGAACCGGTCAAAAGTTGTCCTGATGGAACATCTTTCGGTAACGGTGGGTGCTGCCCCGCTGGTGAACTCTGTACACCAAACGGTTGCGGTCGCCCAATCAATCTCCTTGCAAGTTATACTCTTGCCGCTAACGATTATATTGCTGCGGGAGGTTCTGGTTTCAGGGTTTTACAGTTCAATACAACTCAGTACAACACGGGCATTCCCCTGCGTGATGCCGTTATCGATTTCATGTATATCAATTATGCCGGTTGCGGCGTTGACCTTGACGATCAGGCTTTTGAAGAAGTTTCGACTTTTGTGAGCTCAACTTCAAATCTCAGTGCCACAGAGTTCACGAATGCGTTCAGTGCACTTTTAGATAGTCTCCGTGGATCCGATGATGTTACTCGTATGTTCACAAAGTATGCAAACTGCGCCGAAGACATGGCTGACCTCATGAAAAAAGACTGCAGTTATCTCCCGGATAATTCCGATGCACAACTCCGGTGTAAAATTCAGAAAACCCATGGTGCCGTGGAAATGTGCATTGATATTCCCTGTATCGAAGCTCGTGAAGATGGCCGTATAGACCGAATTTTCCCAATTTCTGAATAGGATTGTCATGAAAAATATTCTTTTTCTTACTATATTGCTCGGTAGTTTCTCCTTTGTTTCCTGTGTGGATAAACACTCCAATGAAAAGGATGTGGTTTCCTTTAAAGTAATTTTTGGAGATGCTAACGGGCCTGTAACGCCTGTATGTGGAAATACCGAGGATGATCCCTGTGATTTTAATCTAACGGAAGGTTCATTTTCAGTACCTTTGAGTGTAAGAGCACTGAATGAAAACCTCCAGACAGCCTCTACTTTTGGTCGCACGGTTCTTATTTCCGTTGTGCCATCAGGTATTCTCGACAAAGATGATCCCCATGCAAAAGTGCTTCCCGACGGGCGTCTGGTTTTAGCTGTTGCTTTAAATCAGGGTGAGTGGAACGGAAACATCAATTTCCGTGGTGCTTTCGGGGCCGTTTCAATCTTTGTGGAAGATGTGGGCTATGAGCCTGCTGCCGATGTTGTGAATTCTGCATGTTACAATATTTATCCCGGACCCGGTTGTTATGCTCAGGATGACGATAATCCCCTTTCGGGCACGGGAGCTGTTGGCGTAAGTAACTATCTTTACTTTATGAATCCCACAATTTATGACATTCAGAAACCCGCAGATGAAGATGCCGTAGCAGAAGGCATCCGTGATTCCGATGGCAGTGAGCTTAATAAATTCCGTATTCAGGTGGATGCTCCGGAGTACACAGGTGATGATGGATGTCCGGCAGGAACGGCTCGTCTGGTAGTAACTCAGGTCAGTGTTACAGGTTTTTATGTGACGGACGTTTGCAATCGAGATCCTGAAAGTGGCGATTTATCTCCCAACTATGCCTCATTGTATGTTTATAACTTTAATACACCGGAAGAACTCTACCGTGGTGACTGTCTTCTTTCTTTTCAGGGAGCGGTGGATGAATTTCAGGGCTATACAGAACTGAAAAACCCTTTCTGGACCGTTGATACATGTCATGAAGAAGATCCCGGTTGTGATGTCGATGAGCCAAAATGTGCAGATCTTGTGCCAGCTCCCATTGAACTTGATGATCTCGACTTTGGGGATCCTCTTACAATGGAACGTATGGAATCTGCACTGGTTACCATCCATAATGTCACAGCGACAACGGAATTTTTACGCTGTGACCAGAACGGCGATGGCGTCATCGACTACGATCTGGCTTCTGAAAAACAGTGTAAGTACGACTGTGAGGATGAAGTTGGTTGCGTCGTTAAAGAAGACTACGATGTCTATTTCACCTGGACCGTAAACCTGAACAACGTTGAAGTTGGTGTCGTTAGTAAGGGCATTATTGGTTTTGATCCGGAAGATGAAGCCAATCTCGGGCAGAGTATTTATAAAATAACCGGTACCCTTAAACACCTTGATTTTGGTTCTCCCGCGTGGATCATTATCCCGAGAGATCCGGAAGATTTCTGTCTGACTCAGACGGGATGTGAAGAATAATAATCAACAGGAGGTTTCCTTTGCGTAAGTATTTATTATTTTCAGTTACAGCATTTATTTTCACTGTCAGTTCCATGGCCATGGCTCAGGATCCTCCTGCAAAGCCTGATGAAACTGTAAAACCCGCACCCCCTGCCGAGAAAGCAGATGGAGCTAAGCCTGTAGAAAAGAAGGCTGATGTTCCCGTAACCGCAACTACTGATAAAAAAGTAGAAGCGGATAAAGCTGATTCAAAAGATGCCGCCAAAGCTACGGGCGTTGTAAAAGACGAGAAAAAAGACGACCGCACTATTGACGATGAATACCATGATGCCGCTCGCACACGTCGCAAAATGCGCCATGACCGCCGTCGTCGCTTTATGGAAAGTTCCATGTGGTCTTCCCCGGAAACTAACTTTGTGGATACCCGCATTGCTTTCATCTTCGGTGATGATGACTTCCTTCATAAAGCTGGACAGACCATCGTTGACAGCCCCCTTCCGGGTTTTGGTAACCGTGATGGTTATGAGCTCTTCTTTGATAACTTGAACAGTGCCCGTACCGGTCGTGAAAACCAACTTCACCTTGTTCTTTACAAGAAACTGGCTGGTTATATTCCCGGTCTCGTAACGGAAGGCGCCATCGTTACTCTTTACGATTTCTCCACCAAGCGTGACGGTCAACTCAAAGACGACGGTACATACCTCCTGATTCGCTATGCTGTTTCACCCGAAAGTGAAGTAAGTGCCACGATGTTCCCCGTGAGTACCGACCGCTTCCGCCTCGGTTTCCTTTATGATTTGACATGGGGTGGCGCTGCATCCTTTCCCGATGCCTATCGTTCACTCACTCCCGGCGTTAAGTTTGCGTACAATCATAAAATGGGATACGCATTCCTCGGTTTCAAAACTGCTCGTATGCTTACAAATCCTGCTCCCGGGACCAATGAAGGCCGAGAAATGGAAAATAACTATGGTATCCTCGCCGGTGGTGGATATCAGCCGAACCAAAATTTAAAAATCGAAGCTAACGGTGGTTATATTCAAATGGGTCAGAACCCGAATACCGGCGTTGAAGGCGAAAACGTTCAGTTGTTCGGTGGCAGTGCAAGAGTTGCTTATATGCAGGGTATGAAACAAGGCGTTAGTGCAGATCTTCGTCTGTTCAGAAACGACCCTGAATTCATCGCATCTCTTAACAAAAAACCAAGTTACAGACCAGGTACTTACTGGATGGCATCTGTCGAAGGTAACTATATTATGCAGACTCTTCAGGATCCTGACAAATATGGTACAACCATGATGCAGCCAGCTTATGCCGGTGCTGCAAGTTTCCAGCTTCGTCATAACTTCCTGAGAACATTCATTACAGGTTTCTCCCGTTCAACGTCCTTCATTTTATTGAATGTTCCGAGCTTCGTGCCTTATCAGGCCCTCAGTTCCGATCTCAAAACCAGCCCTGAACTTTTCTTTGCCGCAGGTTTTGATTATCACTTCCCGGAATTTCATCTCACAATCGGTCTTACTATGGGTCTTCAGTTTGCAGCAACCGCCCAGGTTGACCTGAGTGCCACTACCGGAAGTTCTTCCGTAGACCTTGGACGTCGTACGATTGTTATCCGTGACCAGGGTTCCCTCAGTGTACTTCCTGAAGGTGAAGATGCTCTTCCGATTTTCGGAACCAAGCTTACTGCTACAATCGCTCTCAGTGATATGATGAACATCTCTCTCATGGTTCTCTATCAGAACGATCCCAACTACACCACGCTGAAAACACTCCCCAACGGTACTTCTTCCCGTGAATTTGAAAGCGCACATAAATTCGGCGCCGCCATCATAACCTCTGCTAAATTCTGATTCTTTTATATCCCCTCAAAATATTTATAATTCAAAGATCTTATTTTTATTATTGATTCTCCATAAATCAGCCGATAATATTACTTTAACTATTAAACTGAAAAAATTTTGAGGCCATAAATGAAATACTTTGCTTTGATTTTACTTTTAGCAGTCTCAACAATATCCTGTGAAGAGGAAAGGCCAAGATATCCAAGAAAGCGCTACACGTCATACCGCCATAACAGATATAAATATCGAAGGACGTCCTTTTACAGGTACAAGCCTTATCGAAAATATAAAACTGGAAGACAGCTCATGGAGGAACAGGCAGCATATGAAAGAGAAACTAAAAGACTTAGAACTCCAAGAATCCGGACGCCATACAGGAGGAGGCCCGCTGTAAGTGACACATCGCTATTTCGGAAAGCCATGGCCTCAGGATGCCGCAGAGGAGCAGTCTATACTGGGTGCCATAAAAACGGATGGAAATGTTACAGAATTAATGTTCACACTAAAAGATTATGGAGTTTAAGCGCCGTTTCATTGAAAGTCAGTTCCCGGATGAATAAGTGGGTCAACACATTTTCCACTTCAAAATACGGTGGATTTACAATACTTTACTTGAAATCCTGTAATGGATATAAAAACCCGGATTTGCCGTACAATACATGCGGGAGAATATCTGCAAGTTCCTGCAGTTCATTTCCAGAATTCCGCGTAGACTGATTTCCAACCAAGCGCATTTACCCCACTGCATATGAGTCTATACCGCTTGCGGAGTAATACGATTGTGACTCGTTAAAAAAAATGCTCCAGGAATGAGCCCCCTGTTTTCCTGTTCCTGCTACTGATTTCCTGTTTATCTGAAATTTTTAAACAGGGACTCAGGTAGTCAGTTAAACAGGTTCAGGCTGAGGTCATAAACATTCAATATCAAAGCATAATTACAAATGGTTGATGAAAACATACACTTTTCACATTTCGATCCTTTTACTCATGTAGCGGTCTAGACCGCTTCCTAAGTAATACGATTGTAAATTTATTAATTTCAGGGAGACAGGAAACCAGGAAATCAGGAAATCAGGGGCAGGGGTGGTTACTTTGAAGGTAAGTGTTTTTGTGGCATAAAGACAGCTTTCAATTCAGTACTTGCGATTCCCCTTCAGGTACAAGACCCTGATTATCCTGATTCTGATACTGTTTCTGACTTCATGAATGTTCTTGCTTTTATTAAATTATGTTGTTTTTATTAACAATATCAACTAATACGCCTTAACCGAACAGCATTGGGTCTAGTTCTTGCTGGATTTGTCGTGGAGGATTTTTGCATTGCGATCTATGCACTTCATGAAAGTTGCACAATCATGGGGTTTTTCGCGGCTGCAACGGCGGATAATTTCGAATAGGACTTTGACCTGAGCATTATTCTCACCACATTTCTTTAGGAAGCCTTCTTTTATCAGATTCAGCATTTTTTCATATTCTGATTTCTCAATTGGAACTTCAATGTAAGGTTTTCCATGATCTGTGATTTTCTTGTAAACCTGATCCGCTGATGTCCCGGCAGTGACGAGTTTTTGGGCTTCTGCTTTTTTCCGTTTTATCATGTCTTCCAATGAGACGTTTCTGGCAAAAAGCTCGCCGTTTATATAAACCCATGGAGTTCCACTTACACCGGCTTTCATGCCGAGATCCATCTCCGCTTTAAGTGCTTTTTTGTAATCCTCATTTTCAACAGCTTTGTCTACAGCCTTTGTATCTTTAACTCCGGCTTTTTTTGCAAATTCAATAAGTTTTTCGACACTTAAATCCTTCTGGTTTTCAAAGGCAAGATCGTGAAATTTCCAGAATCCTTCATTTCCAGCCTGCTTTTTTACTTCCATGGACATTAATGCTGCCGTCTGCGCTAAGGGGTGATAATCAAGGGGAAAATGTTTAAAAACAAGCTTAACATCGTCGGGAAACTTTTTCATGATTTCAGGAAACACAGTCTGTGACCACCCAGCACAGGCGGGACATTGAAATTCACTGAACTCTACGATGGTAACGAGGGCTTTTTCGGAACCTTTCCATGGAGAATCTCCAATGGGGATATTGAAAATATGTTTTTTTTCAGGGACAAAGCACTTACCATGACGAGAAAAAAGTGCGCTGCAGGAAGTGTCGATCTTTTCCGGATCATTATCCATGGAGATATTTACAGTGGATTTTTCGGAATCACCAGTGGTTTTAGTTGTTTTTTTACCATTGCAGGCAAAAACCGCAGCTATTATAGAAATCATTATGATTTTTTTCATATCAATCACCTTGTAAACTTCTGATTGAAGCAGTCCATAAACTGTTTACACTTTATCCCGGGTTTTGAACAGGATTTGTAAATCTTGATAAGTGGATGGTCCGGATTTTGTTTGCATCTTTCAAGAAATGGTTTGCGATACTGATCAACCAGTTTCTTCTTTTTTGAGGCCTCAATGGGTTTTTCAATAAAAGGCTTCCCGTGATCTGTAATAAAGGAATATACTTTATCCGCTGTAGTTCCACTTTTTATCAGGGCCTTTGCATGAACCAGAGCCTCCTTTGCGGCACCTTCTGGACTTTCTCTGGTGATCATCTTCCCATTTATGTAAACCCAGGGAGTTCCTTCGACATCCACTTTATTCCCAAGATCGATGTCTTCCTGGACCCTTTTACGATTTTTGCCTTTATCTACTGCGTCTTTGACTTTCGATTCATCGACACCGGCACTTTTCGCCGCTGAATAAATGAAGTCGATGGAATCAAGTTTGTCCTGATTGGAGAAAAGAGTATCGTGAAACTTCCAGAAAGCTGTGTCTCCACCAAGAGCACGAACTTCTATAGCCGCTTCCGATGCTTTGAAGGCCATTTTGTGAAAACTCAGGGGGTAATGTTTGAATACCACTCTTACATCATTTCCCATTTCTTTAATGATGTCAGGAAGGGTTTTCAATGCAAAACCTTTACAAGCTGGACATTGAAAATCCGTAAACTCAATCACTGTGACTGGAGCGTCTTTGTTTCCTTTAAAAGGGCTGTCTGACACAGGAATATTATAAATCTTTTCTGATGGAGGAACAAAGCACTTCAAGTGCCTTTCTAAGAGCACTTCACAGGAAACTTTTTCGTCCACCTTTTTATTGCTTTTATTTTGCGATTCTTTTTCGGAAGTATCTTTAACAACATCTTGAGACTTGCAACTTGCCATAAGGGCGATGCCCCACATAATGAATAAAATGTTTTTCATTACTTTACTCCTTGAGATTCCGTACTGATTTTTATCAAATTTTTATATAGATTTTCTGAACTAATTCCTTCAAAAGACTTACCAGAAATAATTACAACGGGGAGACTGTTAATTACTGAATTTTCAAGAAATTCCGAATTTATCCTGATATTTTTAACTACGGCAGGATCAACTTTAAATCCGGAAATATCTATGTCTCTTTTAAAATCTGCAATAAAATTGAGTTGCCTGGCATAATCCAGTTTACCCAAATGGGTCGCCACGTAGGCAGTCAATTCATCTTCCTGTGATCCCTGATGAGAGGTTGGTTTAATAATTAAAGTAAAAACAGGTTTTTCAGCCTGAAGCCGAGCGAGAGTCTTTAGAATAAAAGTACATTTGGCTTTGGATGCATCAAAAAACAAAACTACAACTATTTTCCCCTGACCTATTCTGATATCTCCAGGAACATCATTTATTTTTACAGTAGGAGCGGTTTTCCATGCGGAAGTTGCAAGTAAATCATAAACACAATCCATAAAAGGGGTGCATTCAGTACTGGTTTTAAGGCATTTTTCCATAATTAACATCTTAGGATGCCAGTCTTTTTTGGAAATGCAAAGGGCTCTGAATTCTTTTTCCCAGTCGGAGATATTCATTTTTGTAGTAGAGTTGGAAAAATCAACGCAGGGCGTATAAACTTCAGATATTTTTTTACAATCTGGGATGTGCGTATTGGGCTGAGCCGGTGCGTTTTCAGGTCTGCTTTTCTTTCCACTACAGGAAAACAGACTGACTGACAGCAATAATAGAAACAATTTCAATCGGGAAAAATACGAAATTTTGATATATTTGAGCATTTCCCCGTGTCAATCCTGAGGTTTGCTGCAATGCCTTCGCAGACTGCACGCCCGGTTGCAGGAAGATATCTGTCTGTGATGCCGGTCAGGTACTTCCTGATTATGTTTTCTTTTGTCATCCCGATTATGCTGTCATAGGGACCACACATGCCAAGATCTGTAATAAATCCTGTACCCTGGGTTCCAATGCGGTCATCGGAGGTCTGAACGTGGGTATGAGTTCCGGCAACAATAGAAACTCTGCCATCAAGAAAGTGGCTCAATGCAACTTTTTCTCCCGTTGCTTCAGCGTGGAAGTCGACGATAATGTGTTTGATATCAGAAAACTCGGATGAATTGAGTAAATTATCGATCATCCGGAAAGGACTATCCGCATTGTCCATAAATACCTGTCCTGCAAGGTTTACAACGGCAATTCTTGACCCTTTTTTTGTTACAAAAGTGTAATAATTTCCTGTATTTTCCGCAAAAACAATATTGCCTGGACGCAGCGCATGAGAGTGTTGTGCAAGCCACTGGTGTGCAGCTTTCGGCTTCAGGCTATGGTTTCCTCCGGTAATAACATCAACTCCAGCCCGGAATAATCGAGAACCGGATTCTGGAAGCATACCGAAACCGTTGGAGTTTTCTCCATTAACGATCACAAGATCCACAGACCACTCTTTCCTGAGAGCAGGAATCAGGGAACAGGCTGCATTGACACCGGTTTCCCCAACAACGTCACCGAACATCAGGAGCCTGATAGAGTCATCTCCGGAATCGAAGGGGTTTGGAATGAGATTATTTTGCATAATCCTCTGACCTTGTTTCACGGATTACGCTGACTTTGATCTGCCCGGGGTATGCAAGATTGTTTTCGATCTTACCGGCAATTTCCCTTGCGAGCAACAATGCCCCTTCGTCGCCGCTTCGATTGTTTTCGAGGAGAACTCTGATTTCTCTACCGGATTGGATAGCGTATGCCTTTTTCACGCCGGCAAAAGACATACAGAGGTTTTCAAGGTCAAGGAGTCTCTTTATGTAGGATGCAAAGAATTCTCGTCGGGCCCCTGGACGCTGTGCACTCAGAGTATTGGCAATCTGTACTATATGATCAAGGAGAGATTTTGGTTCGATTTCATTATGATGAGCTGCCACGGCACTGGCAATTCTTCCGGATTCACCATATTTTTTTATCAGGAGTGCGCCTACGGCGGCATGAGATCCTTCTTCCTGCTGATCTACGGCTTTTCCAATATCATGAAGGAGACCCGCTCTTCGTGCATACTTAGCGGGAATATTAAGTTCACTGGCGAGCATACCTGCAAGATGGCCAACTTCAATGGAATGGGCAAGAAGATTCTGTCCATAACTTGAGCGGAATTTAAGCGTGCCGATAAGGTAGAGAAGTTCCGGATGGAGTTTTTGAAGGCCCATATCAAAAGCAACTTGCTCGCCGGTTTTACGACACTGAAGATTGAGTTCATCCTCACACTTGGCAACTATTTCCTCAATTCGTGTCGGATGAATTCGACCGTCTGCGATGAGTCTTGTCAGAGCCATTTTGCCAACTTCACGTCTCATGGGATTGAAACAGGAAAGAATTACTGCTTCCGGAGTATCGTCGATTATTACATCTACACCGCTTACGGCTTCGAAAACTCGAATATTTCGGCCTTCACGACCGATAATTCGACCCTTCATTTCATCGTTTGGAAGTTGAACAACGCTGACAGTCCTTTCGGAAACATACTCAGAAGCATAACGTTGAATGGCTGTTACAATGATATTTTTTACTATAGAATCAATCTTTTCCTGAGTTTCCTTCTCAACGTCGCGGATACGATCCATCGCATTTTTCCGTGCATCTTCAAGAACTTTTTCCTCAAGCAGCTTTCTTGCCTGCTCCTGATCCATTCCAGCGACTTTTTCAAGTTCAATCTTAATATCAGAGAGGGCCGTTTGTGCTTTCTGGAAGTTTGCTTCGGCACTTTGCTCTTTTCTTTCAAGAACTTTCAGGCGTTCATTTGCATCTGCCTGTTTATCTTTGAGTTCTTTTTCCAACTGTTCGAGTTTTTCTTCCCGGCGGGCGATTCGTTTTTCTTTCTCCCTCATAGTGGAATTGAAACTGGCAAGTTCTTTTTCGATATCTGATTTTGCTTTAAGGATTAACTCCTTGCTTTCAAGAGATGCCTGCTGGAGGATGGAATCCGACTCTCTTTTTGCATCTTCAACAATAGTTTGAGCCTCATTTTCAGATTTCCCAAGTTTGACTTTCAGGATCCAGGTTGTGAGAATTTTACCGGCATACAGACCTGCACCGGCACCGATAAGTACAGTGATAACGTAATAAATCATGATTCACCTCGTTGGTTTTCAATGAAAACCAATCTGGTGAATAGATTCGAAGTTGCTTCTACTGGGGAAGAAACAACTAAAACAGGATCTTTTCAATTATATAAACCGCCGGCTTCTAATTTCTACGTGGCGGGTAGCCAAATCCTATGAATCTATTCAACTCGGTTAAAATTTATAATAAACACTGCCCAAGCAGTGACAAAAACAAATTATGTATTTTCAGTGTTAATGCAAGCTGAATTCTCAGTAGATGGTTGCGGAATTCCTCTTACCAAAGAAATATTTCTTCGAACAGCGAATATCCGGACACGATTCTGATTTAGAAAATCAAAAAGGCTCGCATTATCCTTTTGCAAAAGGTCACCTGCGTGCTTCGCTTTGGGCAACTCAGGTTAATGTTTCATTGCTCAGGGCATCCAGATGTTCCTGAATACGTCGAGTCCGGACTTCAAGTTGATCCAGGACCTGAGCAGAGTTTTTTCTGAAATTAAAATACTCCTCAGCTATATTCAGGGCACAAATAATTGCCGTTTGAGCAGTGATTTCCTTATTGCCAGCCCCCATGGAATCGAGGTGTTTTTTTACAAAATCAACAAGTTCACGAGCAAAAGATTCCTCGGACTCGTATCTAAGTCTTATATTATGACCGCCGATTGTAACGTCTATAGTTTTTGTATCACTCATTATATCTCTCCGGGCTATATGCGGATATTGTTTGAAAAAGTTCGTGTCCTGAAATTCAATTTTTATCAAAATTGAGCATGTTTAGGAAAACATGCTATTCAGAACACTATAATAATTTCAAGGTCTTCATTCTTAATGTCCTGTGTATAAATTTAGTGTAAAATTGAAAAGATCGTATTACAGGACATTAACTAACTATAATATACTTTATATAACTTTTGGGAAATTTTCCGGATCTGAAAATTTAGTAAAATTTAATTTCCGGATTCCCGCACAGACACTACTTTATGGTAATGAAAAACACAACTATTTTGTCTTTATTGCATATACTCCGGTCCATGAGTCTACCGGAGGATTGTCTATCATAAGTTGGCACCGGTCATAAAAAACTTTAAATGCCACATCTTCTGGCCAACTGGTTTTACCATCATTAAATAAAGGTAGTGCTGTTTTAAAATCTCCGGACAGATACAGTTCGAAAGCCCGGTTCCATATTTCAAGTCTCTGATTACTTACAGTGTCTTCCTCATCGTCATCGGTGCTTAGAAGTTCGTAAATATAGACAGGTTTGCTTTTTCCTTTAACTGTAACCAGATCGAGTTTTCGGGTTATAAAACCAGTTCCTATTTTTTTATGAACATTTTCACTTATGATGATGGATGTTCCGTATATTTTATTTATTCCCTCCAGGCGTGAAGCCTGGTTAACATGATCTCCAATCACTGTATAATTAAATCTTGTGGAGCTTCCAATATTTCCGACAAGTACGCTGCCGCTGTCGATACCAATTCTTGTTCTGAACGGAGGACGATCGGGGAATTTGCGTGACAATTCGGTGATACCTCTTTGACATTGAAGGGCAGCAATGCACGCGCATTTTTCAGGGTTTTCAACATTCAGTGGGGCCCCCCAGAAAGCCATAACAGCGTCGCCAATGAATTTGTCTACAGTGCCTTGATGATACCTGATGGTTGAACTCATGGCATCCAGATAATCTCCAAGAAATTCAGTAAGAGATTGGGGATCGAGTTCTTCAGAAATGGATGTGAATCCTTCAATATCACTGAAAAAGATCGCAAGGTCCTGAATGCTTCCCCCAAGTTGAGGATCCGATTGTTGCGCTAGCAGAATTTTAACCAGATCTTTTGGAACATACTTTTCAAGGGCTCTGAGACCCATTTTCATATTTTCAACACTTTCAAGAACGTTTTCAATTTCCTGAAACCCTGATTGAGAGATCTCTGTGGATGTGGAAAAATCGAAGGAACGAATTTTATCGACTTCTTTAACAAGTCCTCTCAGAGGTTTACTCATCTGATGAGAGACAAATACCCCTGTAATAAGAGCCCCAATGAACAGGAAAATTATTAGAAATAGGGCCTTCTTTGTAATTGCAAGTAGTCGCGTGAGAAAATCCGATGAAGGCACCAGAATTACTACCTTCCAGTTTCGGCCTTCAGGAACTGGAAGAAGAAGTGTCAGAAGACTGTATTCCTTTTTTCCCACATTAAATGAAAGTGGCTTATTATCTATGTTGCTTATACTTCTAATCTTTTTTTCAGTTTTTTTGTAGAGGCTTGCTTTCATTTCAGAAAGTGGTTTCAGTAAAAGGCATTTACCGTCTGAAACTTTTTCCGGACAAGCAGTTACATTCTCGTTCCCATCGAGGATGAATATTTCTCCGCTTCGGGAAACTTTCATTTTAGAAATAAAACGAGACAGATCTTCAAGTCCTATATCCGCAGCCATGACGCCGGCAAGTTTATTATCAATGTAAAACGCCTTGGAAACCGTAATACCAGGCTTCTTGTCGGCGAAAAATACATAAACATCGGTCCAGAAAAGATCTTTTTTGCCTTTAGCTCCGGTAAACCATGGTCTCTTTCTTGGGTCGTATCCATCTTTGGGATCCATCTGGGTGGAAACGACAACATCTGATTTAACTTTTCTTTGTTTCCATGTGGCAACGCCGTTACGGACTATTTTAGTGTGCAGGCTCCCATCGGGCATGCGTTTAAGCATGATAAAAGAACCATCATCAAGACCAAGGTTGAGCATTTCAATACTGTCGACAAGTTTCAGTCTCTCAAGAAAAAGATTTTCAATTTGATCAAAATCGTTGAAGTTAATAATTTTTTTCTCTGATGCACTTGTGAAGAAAAGTATTTCAGAAACAGCGGGTTCGAAATGGTTTTTTGTTTCCACTTTAACCCTCTGAGCCACTTTATTCATGAGATCTTCAACCATTTCACGAAAGGCATGCTTGGTATAATAGTAAATCAATCCTGTGATGGATGAAAAAGATACAACAATAAGAATAATGAAGGCTACAATTATACTTACCCTCATTGTGGGTTTACTTGATTGTTTGTTTTTGTCTTCCATTTCTAAACACCCTGAAAAAATATAGTTCGGGAAAACCAGTATATTAATTAGTTCGTGTCCTGTAATTCGCTTCGCGAAGGATTTTATTAAAAATCCTGACAGGCCACTAGTAATAAATTCAACACCTTGCGGTTACTGTCTAAAACGTATTTCCGAAGGAAATCGTCAAAGACGACAACTGTTTTCATCGAAAACAGTGAGAGTCCTGAGCAAAAAATCGGCGAAAACTTTGATTTCCGGTATTTCAGGACACGATCTAATTAGATCTTAAACTCAAAATTAGTCAAACGTTTTCCTGTTTGAAAGGTAATTCACGGGGACTGATTATGTCTTCGGTGTATTTGTTTGTAAAAATCTCTTGCCAAAGTTCATGGATTACTGCATAAATTCATACCTGAAGGGCCTGCGACTGTGAAATATTTCGAATATTTCAAATAATCTTAATGTGGTTATTTTGTGTTTCACTGGAAACGCAGTTTTTTTTGGCTTTGTGGCCCAACTGGCAGAGGCGCTCGACTCAAAATCGAGATGTTCTGGGTTCGACTCCCAGCAGAGCCACCATGCCCGGGTGGCGGAATAGGTAGACGCAGCGGACTTAAAATCCGCCGGGATTTTTCCTATACCGGTTCGATTCCGGTCCCGGGCACATGATTTCTAATGTAAGAATTCCAAAAGCTTTCATGCTCGATCTCGATGGAACCCTCTATGTGGGTCCGAAAATGATGGATGACACTCAGGCATTCCTTGCGTTTTTAAGAGAAAAGCATATCCCTCATATTTATGTTACAAACAACTCTTCAAAAAGTGCAGTAGAATACCGTGACAAGCTTGTTTCAAGAGGAATTGAAGTCTCGGAAAATCAAGTTCTCACGTCCGGTGACAGTACAATAAGATATCTTCTCAAGCACACAGATTATCGTCGGGTATTTTTAAGTGGTACTTCATCTCTTGAAAATGACTTTATTCAAGCGGGATTTACTCTGACTGAGGAAAATCCTCAATGCGTAGTCATGGGGTTTGATACGGGAATAACTTATCACAAGATGGAGATGGCAGGGCATTTTCTATTTCGCGGTTTGCCTTATTTTGCAACTCAGCCAGATATTACATGTATCACAGAACGTGGCCTCACTCCTGATACGGGAGTTTTTCTGGCGGGTCTGAAAGTAATGACCGGACGGGATCCAATAATTACAGGAAAACCAGCAGCTCCGATGGTTGAAGCTGCTCTTGAAAGACTTGGTTTTCCTGATTCCCGGACGCTGGCAATGGTTGGAGATCAGTTGGATACAGACATTACGATGGGTGTTACAAATAATTTGATCTCCTGCTTGATGCTTAGTGGTGAAACAAGTCGAGAAAAAGCGGATGCTTTTCAAATAAAACCGGACTATGTTTTTGATCATATTGGTAAACTTTTCGAATTTTTCAGGAAGTATTACTGATTCATAATTCAGGGCTCACAATCTGCAAATTGAAATTGTAACGTAGTATTTTACAAAAAACCGCCATTCTCGGTGTAGAAAATGGCTTGTAAAAAACATAAACATCACATTTCTTGCGATCTTTTTCAGTTTCTGTTACAAATTTCGTGTTAATGCGGATTTATATCTGGTATTTTCATATTTCCGGGTTCAGCTTATCTGGATCGGAAAAGGGGTTCCGGATTGCCAAGCGGAGCAAGTGAGGATATTGATGAGTAAAATCGTTCTTGTAGCTGATGACAGTAAAACCATAAGAACTGCCATTGAAATGACTTATGGTAAAAACAGCGGATACGAAGTTGTAAGCACATCAGATGGTCAGAATGCTCTAATGCTGGCAAAAGAAAAGAAGCCTGCTCTTGTTCTGGCGGACAATAAACTCCCAGGTCTGGACGGTTACGATCTTCTTGCAGCAATGAAACAGGATTCGTCTACATCTGCAATTCCGGTAGTTATTATGACAAGTCAGATGAAGCCTTTCGACAAGGTTCGAGGGGTTGGGGCAGACGCAAATATTATTAAGCCATTCCTTACACAGGAACTTCTTGATCTTACGGAAAAAGTTATTTCAACTGGTGCAAAGGCACAATCTCCAGAAGAATTTGAAATCTTCATTGATGCTGAACCACCTGATGATGTAGATCAAGAAGAAGAGTTTCCTCTGGATTTCCCGGAGATGGGATTCAAATCCGACAAACCTACCACACCGGTAATGCCTGCTTTTACGCCTGGTTCAATTCCCGCTGTATCCAGAGATGTCACCAGTGCCCCGAAACCATCGGTACCTATGGCCCCATCCACCCCGGCGGCCCCGAAACCATCTATACCTGTAGCTCCGGCGGCTCCGGCGGCCCCAGCGGCCCCGAAACCATCTATACCGGTAGCCCCGGCAGCCCCAGCGGCCCCGAGGCCATCCATACCCGTGGCCCCAGCAGCCCCAGCGGCCCCGAGGCCATCCATACCCGTGGCCCCAGCAGCCCCAGCGGCTCCGAGGCCATCCATACCAGTTGCTCCAGTTGCTCCAGCAGCCCCAGCGGCTCCGAGGCCATCCATACCAGTTGCTCCAGTTGCTCCAGCAGCCCCAGCGGCCCCGAGGCCATCCATACCCGTGGCCCCAGTTGCTCCAGCGGCCCCGAGGCCATCCATACCTGTGGCCCCAGTTGCTCCAGCAGCCCCGAAGCCATCCATACCGGTCGCTCCGGTCGCTCCAGCAGCTCCAAAACCGTCTATACCGGTCGCTCCTGTTGCTCCAGCAGCTCCAAAGCCATCCATACCCGTGGCACCGGCAGCAAGTTCGTTTAATGCAAGATCTGTTTCTTCGGAAATTGAAACCGATCGTGAAGATAAAACTCCTGTTTTTCCCGCAGGCGTTCCAATTCCCCCTGTGGAAAGAAAAGCTTCCAGCGGTCAAATTCCCGTTGTATCAAGCTCAAATGTACTTAAAAGGAAGTCACCCACTGGTGAAGTGCAGTCAGTTCCTTCTGAACCAGCTAAACCTGCAGGGAAGCCATCTGCCGGGCATACAGTATTTCTTTCAAGTTATGCTCCTCCCGTTGCACCTGAAGTATCAGAAAGCAAACCTGCGAGTGAAATTTCTTCTGTTACAAGTGCAGAAACGGTCAATCGAATTGTTGCTGCTTCCGTAGAAAAAGTTCAAGCTGCCGCATCTGAGTCTCCAGAATATCTTGCCCTCACCAAGCTTTCCCGTGAAATTATTGAAAAGATTGCATGGGAAGTAGTCCCACAACTTGCCGAAGTGATTATAAAAGAAGTTCTTGCAAAAGATAAAAAACTACAGTAAAACACATTCCCTCTGAAGGAGGAAATATTTATGCCAATGGAACCAATGGCCCAGGAATGGGAACAAATGCTTAAGTTTGCCGAAGAAATTGCTCTTGAGGGCGGTAAAATTGCCATGAAACATTACGGCAAAGCTGATCCTCAGTTAAAATATGATATGTCTCTGGTAACAGAAGCGGACATCGAAGTTCAATCATATCTCGAAAGTCGCATTACGAATGCCTATCCTCATCATGCTTTTTTTGGTGAAGAGGGAGAACAACGCGATTATTCCAATGCTGAGCATCTCTGGGTTGTCGATCCCGTTGATGGAACGGCGGCTTTTTCGTCAATGCTTCCAATTTGGGGAATCTCAATTTCTCATTTTTATGATGGCGAACTTAAATTCGGAGTTTTCTATCTACCCGCAACAAACGAAATGTATACTGGCTTTGGCAAGACAGCTACTCACAACGGACAAAAAATCAAATCCAGACTTGATGATTCCGTTGATAACGAGTCTGTTCTTCTGACATATTCAAGATTCCATCAGGATTTCTCAACGAATTTCCCTGGAAAAATCCGCTCCCTTGGCTCTTCCGTTGCCCATATCGCATACGTGGCAAGAGGGGCTGCCTGGGGTGCGCTTTTAGGTCGTGTTCACATTTGGGACATAGCGCCTGGTTTAGCAATCCTTAAGGCTGCTGGCGGGGAAATCCGCGATCTTGAGGGAAATCTTTTCAATCCTGCTGATTACATGGATGGTCGTAGCGTTGATCGCATCTTCCTGGCTGCTGCAAAAGGTCAACATGATCAAATTGCACGGTTCCTCAAGATGCAAGACTGATTCCTGTTTACTTCCTTTGATGAAAAGTTTCTTTTTGTCTAAAAAACATTTCAAATTTAAATCAAACGCATACATTTTTTATTCCTTTTAAAGCAAAAGCGGTTTAGTGTTTTCACCAATGAAAAAGATTCTTCTTCTTTTTATTCTGCTGGAAATTTCATGTAGTCTCAGAAAAGGTCCTCCAAAAGATACGGCAGTTATATTAGTCGAAGCAGAAATTGGAGAAATTGATCCACGGTACGCTGTGAGTGCTTATGGTGTGAAATTATCGCGGCTTATATTTTCCTCCATGATTTCATATGATAATGAAAAGTTAGATATAACGTATGAGCTTTTAAAGTCCGTAAAATCCTTATCCGATACTAAATGGGAACTTGTATTGAGAAAAGGTCGTTTTTTCGCCGATGGATCTGAAGTTACCGCAGGGGATATCGCTGGTACAATTGAGTTATACCGTTCAAAAATTGGAAGAGCCAGCCCATATGGACATCGATGGAAAGATGTAGAGGACATTAGCGTCGAAGGAAAATATCGTGTCATAATTTCCCTGGAAAAGGTCAGGCCTACCTTTATTCAGGATCTCGATATGCCGATTCTGCCGGTAAAAGCAATTAAAAGCGGAAACTGGAGTGAAAACAGCCTTTTCGGGGCTGGCAGATGGAAAATCAAATCCCGAAGTCGTACTTCCATTATTCTCGAACGAAATCCATGGTATTCGGAGAATGCAGGCAAAATAAAATATTTGGAGTTCCGCTCAATACTTGAAGAAAATATAAGAGCTCTACTTATGGAAAGTGGGTATGCTGATCTCTCACAGAATAACATAAGCCAGCTTGTTTCTTCTCGTTTAAAAAATGTAATAGTATCAAACTCTCCTGGCTTAACATTGACTTATATTGGATTTAATACGGATACGCCTTATTTAAAAGATGTCAAAGTCAGAAGGGCTCTGGCGATGGCAGTGGACAGGAATGGCCTTATCCAAAGCCGATTCCGTAACGCCGCTATAAAAGCATCAAGTGTGCTTCCTCCGTCCCATCCATATTCCTGCGAAACAGGTGTTGAGCCAACTTTTAATCCCCAGAAAGCTAGTCAAATACTTGAAGAAGCAGGATACACGAAAGACTCACAGGGAGTTAGATTTACTCTGGAATACAAAACGTCTTCCAATCCATTCCGGCTATCCATAGTTCGCGCCATCGCTATGCAGTGGGCTGCAATAGGTGTTCATACAAGGATCAGGTCTCTGGAGTGGGGTGTTTTTTATGCCGATGTGCGTGCCAGACGTTTTGAAGTACTTTCATTGCAACTGCCGGAAATAATGTCACCGGATATTTTAGGGGAATTTTTCCACAGTTCAAAGATTCCATCTCAGGATAATCCCGGGGGCTTCAATCGTTGGGGGTTAAGATCCACTGAATTTGATAAGAATTACAATCTTTCCTCAATGACTATGGACTCAGTTTTGAGGAAAAATTATTTTTGCAAAATGCAAAAGATAATTCAGGAACAATTACCGGTTTTTCCCATCTGGTTTGAACACAACTCTGCTGTAAAATCAAAGAGATTAAGAAAATATCGAATGATCCCAAACGCAAGATTCACTGGATTGAATCAATTGGACTTCAATTAAACATCTTCCTGATTAAAAGGCTCGAAAGCTCAAAAGTGATTTTGATTTTGCAGTATTTTGTAATTATACATTGATGTTGAATGTTTACGACCTGATTCTGCCACTGTTTCCTGATTCCGTGTCTACCTGTTGAAAACATTCAGTGCACAGGTAATCAGTAGCAGGATCAGGCAAGCAGTGTCTATTCCTGAATTGAAAGCGGTCTTAACCCAATGCTGCTCGGTTAAGGCGTATTAGTTTATGTTGGTAACAAAAACAAGAATAATAATTATTAGTAAAAATATTCATGGAGTCAGAAACAGGCGCAGAATCAGGATACAGGGTCTTATTCCTGAAGGTGTACATGCAAATACTGAATTGAAATCGATCTTGACCGCTTACGAAAGCGGTCTTTATGCCACAAAAACACTCACCTTCAAAGTAAAACCCCTGCTCCTGACCCCTGTTTTCCTGAATTCCTGTCTGCCTGTAATTATTATACAAAACTGTATTTATAAATTAGTTACTTCAAAAATTCACTAACCGATCAGCATTGGGTCTAAATCATATATTTGATCCATTTCTAAATTCATTGATAAATATATTGAAAAAAAATCAATCAGTGATTTACTCCGTTTTCATGGGCGAGCATACTACGTGGCTTGATTTATTACCCGGTTTTCAAAGTCTTCAGGAGTTCCTGAGACAATATTTCGGCCGTTCATGGTCGAATTCGTTCCTGCAAAAGCAGGAACACTTTACTCTTGTGCCAGTATTTATGTCACTTTTTGTTTTCCTGATTATACTTATGGTATCTTTGAGATATCGTAAAATCAGTGAAGATCCTTCGTTTATAATTCCCGGCAAAAAGGTAAACTTTCTAAATATTACAGATTTTATCCTTCACAATCTGGAAAATCTTACTTATGACATATCCGGAGATAGAGATCTTACTCGGGAGATTTTTCCACTTATCGTAACGATATTCCTGTTTATTTTTACTGGCAGTATGTTGGGTATGATGCCCGGTTTTTTACCACCCAATTCTACACTGCAACTTAATCTCGCAATGGCGCTTTTTGTGTTTTTCTATACTCACTATCTTGGTATAAAGAAACATAGTTGGCGTTACGTGAAGCAATTTACTGGGTCGAATATAATGCTTGCTCCGCTGATGCTTCCCATTGAGATATTAAGTCATCTCTCAAGACCACTGTCACTTACGGTGCGCCTTCTGGGAAATCTCTTTGCCGAGCATAAAGTTATGGCGATATTTACAGCCCTTTTTCCATTACTGCTTCCGATACCGTTTCTGTTTCTGGGAATTCTCACTGCTCTGATTCAGTCACTGGTATTTATGATGCTTAGCGTGGTTTATTTTTCACTTGCAACTGCTGAAGAACACTAGGAGACAACTGATGACGAGACTTTCAAAAATTATACTGATCATTTTAATTTCTACATTTTCCTTCGGAACTATGGCGCAATCAAAACAGGAAACTGCAGATGATAAAAATACGGCTGCCAGTTCAAAAAAAGATGATGTGGAAATTGAAAAAGTGAAAATAGAAGGAAAATCAAAAGAAAAGGTGACTTTTGAATTTGTGGGAGTAATTCCCCTTGCCATCGCGATAGGATTCGGAGCCATTGCAATGGCAATAGTCGGTGGTCTTGCAGTTGCCGGAATTGCCCGTAATCCTGGAGCTAAAGCTCAGGTGCAGACTGTTATGATCCTTGCTATGGTTTTTATTGAATCCCTCGCAATTTACGCTTTGTTAGTAACATTTATGTATTATGCAAAATTATAGAAAATTCAGGAATAATATATACTAAAAACAATCCAAATCCTTCTATCGTTCAATAATCAGAACAAACCCGGAAATAAAGCCTTGCAAACGGGAGTTTTTGTCTTATGTTAATATCCTGTCGTGCATCCATGTGCACAGGACTAATGCTATCAGGAGTAATTCATGGATTTAACTAAGATTTTCTTTGCCGGCATGGGGACTTACTTAACTCCCTGTGTATATCCGTTGATACCAATCTATCTTTCCTCTCTCGTGGGAACCGATATTTCTGAAGTGAAGGGGCTGGCCCGGGGACAACTTCTTGGCAGAGCAATTGTTTTTTCCATCGGTTTTATTCTAGTATTTTCCCTGATGGGCATTGGCGCCGCAGGAATTGGCAGCTTTCTTGAAAATCATCGTGGAGCATTTCAATTGGCCGGCGGTATTCTTGTCGGACTTTTTGCCTTGAAATTCCTGGGTTTTATCCATATTCCCATTATGGACCGTGTGGTTCGAGCAGATGATGGTAGTTCTAACAGGAAAGTTGGCCTTGTATCCAGTTTTCTTATGGGATTTTTCTTTGCCGCAGGTTGGTCGCCGTGTATCGGTCCTATTCTCGGAAGTGTTCTCACCTATACTGCATCAAAAACCGCTTCACCCGTTACGGGAATGATTTATCTTACCGTGTACGGTCTTGGTTTTGCTGTTCCTCTACTGATTACTGCAATGTTTGCGGAAACGGGAATAGGTGTCATTAATAAAACCATGAAATATCTTGGATATTTCGAAAAGGTAATTGGTGTTGTTTTGCTGATTACTGCTTTTTATTTCTTTTCAAATGCCCTTGGTGGTGGAAATCCTGTATGTCCTCACAGTGCGGATCCGTTGAAACCTGATGGCAAAGGAATAATGGTTAAATTCTATAAGGATGATTGTCCAATTTGTAAAGAAATGGATCCCATTCTTGAAGAAGTTAAAAAGACTTGTAAAGGAAAGAGTATTGTTTTTAAAAATATAAACATTGGTCAACCTGAGAATAAACACTACATTAAAAAATACCGGTTGAGAGGTGTACCCACTTTCGTTTTAATTTCCCAGAAAGGAAATGAAGATGCGAGATTAATTGGCAGGCAGACAGGTGACAGTCTGATTCAAGCCATCAGTGCAATGACCGGGGAATCCTGTCCGGGTCTAGGACCAATTGATGGAGTGTCTCATGTTCCCGGTTTTAAATCACCTCAGAAAAAAGCCGGAGCCGCCTGTGGAGCATCTGATAATAATAGCGGGGAAGTTCCCCTCTGCACAGAATAGTTCGCTATGGTAGTTATACGATTGTGAGTTATTCTAAAGAAAATCTTCAGGAAAGAGCCCCTCTAACGCATTCCGCTGCGCGAAATTGCCTACCCGATTGTTCCTGTTCCTGCTACTGATTTCCTGAATACCTGATTTTTTTAACAGGGAATCAGGAAGTCAGGTAAACAGGTTCAGGAACAGGACGTAACCATTCAATATCAAAGCATAATTACAGATGGTTGATGAAAACTTACACTTTTCCCAATTTTGATCCTTTTATTCCGCAAGCGGTCTAAATACAATTATTCCTGTAGATCCTTCTACTGTGAAGATGGTCTGGTTTGAAAATTACCAGATATCCGCGCTTTTTAACTGTAAGAAAAATCTGACACACCCCAAAAGACTGTCTCTTTTTGTAGACACATGTCACTTAGGCGTTTTTAAATTTTATTTAAAATAATAAAAAAAT